>WQXR01000103.1 GCA_009784745.1 Methanomassiliicoccaceae archaeon
GCCAATATGAAAGAGTTCTGGATCACGCTTGGCAGACCGTACTCGCCGGACAGCTTGAGCTTGACCTTCTGAAGCTGTTCCCTTGAGGTTATCTTACCGGACAGCATCATACCGATGATGCGCCTGCCGATCTCGTTATCCATAATAGACGCCCGGCTCATCCTTCTTTTTCTTGATCTCGCTGTTCGCGGGCTCAATGATCTTTATGGACGTGATGTGACTGGCCATGATGAACTGAACCGTACCGTCACAATCTATGACGACGGCGGTCTCGCTCCCGATCATTGAGTAACCTTTGAACACTCCGGACACCTCTTCGGTCTTCCCGAACCTTACGGAACAGCGCGATCCTTTTACCAGCTCGGTGTCCTTCTCATCACGCATTCCGTCACCGTTCCCTGTTGATCAGTGACTGGAAATGCATTGCGGTCTTGCGGTAATTCTCCATCGCCATGTTCACGTTCGCTTCGGTGAAGCTCCACGCTTTGACGAGATCGCCGTATCTTATTCGATATCCTTTCCTTACCTGCCCGTCATATTCGACATCGGTGCTTTCCAGTATGTCCATGGACTTGAGCTTGTTTATATGGCGGTACACCGTCGGCTTGGTTGTGCCGAGAAGTGCCGCCAGTTCCTCCACCGTCCATGCTTTGGTTATTCTCCGCATGAAGAAGTCCATGAACAGACGGTAAGGGACACTCTGCCTGATGTCGCTCGTTCCCGTCTTGGGGTCGTATCCTTTCGGGATGTAACCTATCTGCGTCAGGAACGTCTCGGCGACGACATCGATCTCATCCACGCCGCTCATGGGGGTGTTGCTGACAACCTGCAGTTCGAACATTATTTCACTCCTGCCGGTAATAATAATTAAGGTCTTATTTTAACTTTTATGGAATGAACGCTTGGCCCGGCCAGATCACATGAAAATGACCATTTGATTCAGGTCCTTCTTCTGATCCTTCCGTATATGCAGGAATCCGTAAGATCCATAGTATTCTATCAATTCGTCCTTGCAGTCCAGTCTTACCATGCGGCATCCGAATTTCTTCTTGCCTAATGAGAAGACCTTAAGTGCTTCATCAAGCATTGTCTTTCCGAGTCCGGGTGTGGCGTCGTCCGCTCTGGCTAGCTGCCCGAGTAGGTAGGCCTGCGCCACACCCTCGTTCAGATTCATCGATCTGACGATATCCGGATCGAGATTGGTCTCGTTAAGGCTGAGACACTTCAACGCCAGTGTTGCATATCCTAAGATCCTTTCTTCGTCGAGGTTAATTGTGAGATATGTGCGCGAGATGTCCTTTTTCTCATGTCTCAATGAAATGTTCCTGAGAAAGTTCTCACTGTCTTTGTTGCGGGAACATTTGAAGTCCGACATCATCGAAGAAAGTTCATTCTTTTCCATTGTGTTCATAAGTTCGTGCAACTGATATGTTTTCAAAATCACCTTATTCGCCACCTAGTTCTCACTATCTCTTCTGATTTCAAATGATCGTACTCCCAGATTCAAAACTTATTCGTCCGGGTCATCCCAAACCACCGCATAGGGATCTTCCCCTCTTGCTATTACCCGTTTCCTGGCGGTCTCGGCCATTTGGCTCAGGAAGTTCGGATTGTTCCTTAGGTATTCTCTCCCGCTTTCAAGTATCTCTTCGATATCGGGCCCCTCGAGCTTCAAAGGCCCCCTTTTCTCCGCCGCATAGTAGGCCCTCTCCAGATTCCTTGCGGCCTCTGGGGTGTCTATAACCAGCATTTCGTAGAACGAACTTGTCGCCATTTTTTCACTGTATCTCACCAGTGATGCGGTACTATATAAAAGAGGCGTATTACATGTACCGTGTCGGATAACTACTGACCTCTCCATTCCTTGAGTTGATTGAACACCTGCACTTTGTGGTCGAGTTCCTTCACGATGCGTTCCCAGCTGCGGGAACGCGTGAACTGCCCCGTCATTTTCTTGAAGTCTGCGTTCACGCACTCGCTTTTCCATCGGGTCCCGTAGCCGTGGTCCTTCTTCCACTGATCTTGGCCGATCTGGTTCCTCTCCGCTATCATCTGACCTTTGTACATACAGCCGTTCGCGTGAACGTCGTTGCTTTTGAGATTGATGACGACATCTTTTATCTTCCTGTCATTGACAAGTCCCTGCCAGTTGGTCCTTGCGTCGTATGCTGCATCGGCAAGCACCTTGATGATATCAAAACCTCTTGTCTCCGCTTCGTCCGCAAGCGGAAGAAGCATACCGGAGTCCCCGGTATGCTCGTCGGTCACCCGGTGAGCCAGTATCTTGCACGTATCTGGTTCCGAGCCTATGTGGAGCTTTACGAAACCTCTTTTCAGATGGTAGTTCTGACTCAACCATTCTCCGCGGTCAGCCACGGAGATACAGGTGGAATCAACACTCATTACCCCGTATTCGCCGTACTTGCGGTCAGGATACTCTGCCGTCAGAAGGGAGCACCTCTCGTCGATGGTGGAGTGGTCGGGCGCCTTGTGCCCGACCGCTCCGAGAACACACCGGAGTTTCCCTTCCAGCATCCTCAGGCGGATGTTCGTTACTGCCATGATCCTTATGCACGACCAAAAAAGTGAATCCGGGAACTCATACGGCCGTCCCGTCTTCCCGCAGTTCATAAGTTTCAGTTCCAGATCCCAGGACTCAAGGAATCCGAGATCCCAAACATATTCTCCGCGCCGCACAAGATCATCGTTGTACTTGCCCCAAGACGTTATATTCCTCTTTTTGCATTTCTCTTTAGCCATGTCATAGCCCCCGAAAGGGAAGAAATGGCTGCCCGCCCCCCGTTGTCTGAAACTTTGGGGGGGCGGGATCTACCGCATCCTCCCTGCTCAGCACCATATCTGTTTTCGACTTCTTAATTTTTAATATATATTAAACCAGCAAAGCTGGTTTAATTATAATTAAAAATCATGACTGCAAAAACGACTCTGTTCGGGGTCCGTACCGCTATATCTGAAAATATCAAAAAATGTCAGAATGACTTATCCGACACGGTAATCTGATAGAGGACCCGATCTTTGTTGATTCTAAATACAGACATCTGTCGCAATTGGTCGATTGCGCCGCATACTGCATACGAAGGAAGTACAGGAATAAGCAGAGCAACCCGAAGGATATAGAGATGTTTGAAAGACTGTATCTTCTGATTGAAAAACGGGTCGCCGGCTGTAAAGGATGCGGCATCAAGGTGTTTCCGCAAAAAGTGTAGGGGTGAGGGGCTATGGAGCCACAATCCCCCTACTAAGCGACCCGGGGGCCACTTGCGAACGGATATTATCGTAACAGTTATTTAATGATTTTTGGCACCAAAAAAGGTAAACGGCCTTCTTTCGCGGTTTGTGCGGATCTCGAAAACATAACTGCAAGCCAGTTATTATTATCTGGCAGTTTCGAGTGGGGATGACACATCAGACCGCCGCTCCGGCGGCATGTTGTGCCATCACCGTATTGCTTCCATACTATTTTTGTCGCGGGTCTCAGACGGCTCAAAAGTGCAATTCCATACAAACCGCGAAAGAGACAGAGATAGGCGTCCTTTTTAACTACTGATAACATATAGCTCACTTGATGCCAAGTCCGAAATCTATTGCGATCGTTGCGGTCATGGTCATAGCGACCGTCTCGGTCTCCTCGGTCCTTCTGGTCGGCGGGTTCCCAGATTTCGAATATGATTGTGACGAGGACGGCAACTTGACCGTAAGGAACACCTCTTCGGGAATGTTCACGGAAGCGTCTTGGAAGATATCGAATTATTACGGCATTGAGAAATTCTCGGCAAAGGGCGACGAGGTCACGTGGAATGACCCCGAAGACGTCGAAGGTACCCATGTGTTCAAAGTGACGCTCAAGATGCGGACATACTCCGGCGTAGAACGCAGTGTGACCAAAGATGTCGTGAGAGGAGAATATAAAGCATATTGGATAAACTGGAATTACAAAGGAGTGGGATTCTCAATTCTGGTATCCATACACCATACCGATTTCATAGAATACAGCAACCAAAGCATCAGCAGAGCACCCGGAGGTTCTGTGAATCAGGCTCTCGTTGAACAGTTCGTATCCGGAACGACCACCAGCAACAATGCTTTCGAGTCGATAGTCCAGCAGTTCAACGAACAATTCACGGCACACGATGACAAGATCACCAGCACGGAGGACCGCACCAACTGCATAATGGCGTTCGTGGAAAAGATAGGTTACGCAACAGATATGGCAACGACAGGCCATGAAGAATACTGGAAATTCCCGATCGAGACGCTGTA
>WQXR01000104.1 GCA_009784745.1 Methanomassiliicoccaceae archaeon
ATTATCTCCATAGCTTTTGCGAACGCTTCTATTGCCAATTGTTCTCTGCCGCCGACGGATGATGCGTATTCCGATAACCTTAATGCAAGTTCTATCTCAGGCGCTCCGCCTCCCGCGACCACTTTTCCGTCCTCCATTGCAATACCTACGACACGTATCGCGTCGTGCATCGCTCTTTCGACTTCATCCATGACGTGCTCCGTACCGCCGCGTATGACTATTGACACCGCTTTCGGATTGACGCATCCGGTAATGAATGTCATATCTTCCGCGCCTACTGCCTTTTCCTCGACGAGTTTCGCTTTTCCGAGGTCCTTTGCCGACAATTCAGCGATGTTGCCGACGATACTTCCGCCTGTTGCTTTCGCTAATGCCTCAATGTCCGTCTGCTTCAGACGCCTGCAGCAGAATATGCCCTGTTTGGCCATGTAGTGCTGCACAAGATCGTCAACGCCTTTCTGGCAGAGAACAACATTCGCGCCTGCTGCTTTTACTTTGTCGACCATTGCTTTCAATGTTGATTCTTCCTCCGCAAGGAACGCCGCCATTGCCGCAGGATCGTGAATGCTTATCTGTGCATCCACTTCTGTTTTCTTGATCTCCATCGGAACTGCGAGTAACGCTATCTTAGCGTTCTCGATCTTCTTAGGCATGCGCGGATGTACCCTCTGTTTGTCGATGACGATACCTTCCACCATATACGTGTCGTTTATGATCCCGCCGACCTTCTTTTCAACTTTAATGTTGTCAACGTTAACTTTTCCCTCTTCGAACACCGCTTTTGCCGCTTTTATTATTATTTCCGAAAGGTATTCGCTCGTCTCTCCGACGGATTTACCGGTAAGTGCGGTCATTGACGCCTTCTTTATCAGTTTGTCGTCACTTTTTACAGCTATTTCGTTCAGTATCTCTATTGCTTTCGCGGATGCGTGTTTGAATCCGTTGGTTATCACGGTAGGATGAACATTCGAATCTATCAACGATTCAGACTGTTTCAGTAACTCGCCTGCAAGAACAACTGCCGACGTTGTACCGTCACCGCATTCGTCATCCTGTGTCTTTGCAATTTCAACGACCATTTTCGCTGCAGGGTGCTGCACATCGATTTCTTTCAAAATGGTGACACCATCGTTCGTTATAACAACGTCACCAATGGTATCGACGAGCATCTTGTCCATTCCCTTCGGTCCGAGTGTGGACCTTATGGAATCCGCTACTGCTTTCGCGGCTGCTATGTTGTTGAACTGCGCTTCTTTATCTTTGCTTCTTTCCGTGCCCTCTTTGAGCACAATGATTGGCTGATTACCGGAACCGTACATGAGAATACTCTCCTTTTTCTGAAGGGAATGTAATTTAGTTCTTCTATATTAATGTTGCTGTGACATTCTTTTATAATATAACGGACGCCATATATGGATCGCCGTATGCATCATGCGCCGAAGACATCAAGAACTTCGGCTCCGGCGGACGATGCAAGCGAACGTATCCTTTCCTTTGCTGCTGACGAACCTTGTATGCCCACCTTTTCCATGCGCATCATCAGCAGCGGACGCAGATTAAGATCGTCAATGTAAACTCTTTTCACATTCGTTGATAATATCGATTCAACGAACTCTTCCTCGTGTCCTTCCAATACTGACAACACAGGACTTACTAATGCGTATGTCGCAAGACCTTCTTTTGTCAATCTCCTTAACGTTTCCAGTCTTCTTGCGGGCACAGGAGCATTCGGTTCCGTCATCTTTGATATATTTTCGTCAACGGATGTTATTGTTATACCAATATCGCCGTTCATTGTTCTCAGTATATCGACATCTCGCAATATCAGATCCGATTTCGTATGAAGATGTATCCTCATCTTCTTTTCTTTGAGTTTTATCAAACACTTTTTCGTAAGTTCGAACCTTTCTTCCGCCGGCTGGTACGGATCTGTTGTTGTTCCTATTCCGATAACTCCTTTCACTGACGTTAATTCACGGCCTAATCTGCTTTCTATCCCTGCTCTTACACGAATTACGTTCCATTCGCTCCATTTCGTGTACGTGAGTTCCGGTGCGTAACAATACAGACAACAATGTTCGCATCCTCCGTACGGGTTCAATGCGTGATCTATTCCCGGTAATTTTGACGGAGATAACGCTTTTTTGCATTCTGCTATCTCATATCTGCCGTTCCATCCTTCTGTATCCGTGAACTGAAGAAGATTAGACATAATCGTCAAGCCTCCTTTGGGTGAACCAATCCTGTAATATTCCTGAATACGACAACCACGTCTTCCTCGGGATTTCCATAACTTTATCGACATGCTGCAATGCCGCTTCAATTGAATCATACTTGTACGGCCTTGTTTTCAATGCCGCACGAACGTTCTCGCGCACGTTCCACACGCCTACGGGCATCACATAACCGGAATGCGCCTCTCTGAATATCACCGCTCCCGCTTGTCTGTTCTCTCTTGTCAGTAATTCATTTATTGCCATTCTCGCCGCATAATAACAACCGCCTATGTGAGCGTATTCACTTCTCCCTTCCCAAAATTCGTGATCGGATATCATTTCGATCTCGTTACCGGAAGGGTTCCATGTTGTGTTCGGGTACCACGCCTCGATCAGTTCATAACGCCATGAGCACGGTAAAAGAAGGATACACCATCTGTTGTCCAGTTGTTCCCACTGATATATTCTGAACTCGTCTATCGTATTGTTGTATCGTGTCGTTTTTAACATATCTTTGCCGATCATGTCGTCAACAGCGGTTATTGACCATCTTGTGGGGACGAACTTTCTGTTCTTCTCGATACCCATAGTTCCGACGGCAAATGCTTTTTGTATCTCCGATATCAGTGTTCCGTTCTGATATGCTGATATCACCGCCTCCACAGCTCTCATGTCGGTGTCGTAGAACGATCTTTCTAAGTTGCGTTCAAATTTTGGGTTTCCTATCTTCATTTTTTCCATCTTTGCGGACGGGCCGAATGGTTGCACTTCGTCATCAAGTATCACACGCCCGCGAGGTTTCTGGAAGAATGACGCTTCCACTTCCAGCGGTCTTTCCGTTAACGCCAGTTCCTGAACGTTATCTACGATCTTTCCTCCTTCTTTGAAGTTCCTCGCATCGATACGATATTTTCCTCGAACGAGATTAAATCTGAAGTCAACGATCTCATCAATACTTTTCCCGACCCAGAACTCCGGTTTGTCCATTAACGATGTATCGCCGAACTGCGGCGGTATCAACGGTCCTATCTCCACCTTCGGATAACCGAATCTTCCTACGAAGACAGCGGGAGGGCTGCATCCTTCGATATCTTTAGAATCGATCAGTTGTATCGTTCTGTGCTGAGAATAGAATTTTATCATCAGCGGACAGCGGTCCTTACCGCAAAGCAATCTCGATCCTTTGCAAACTATACATAATCCCGATCTTGTTGCGGCGTTCTTTTCCGCCATTGTGTCAAAGAATTCCGTCGTGTTCATTTCTCATGCCTGCGTATGCTTATCATCGCCGCTATCGTTCCTGCTCCTATTCCGTTATCAATATTGACAACGGCCAATCCTGGTGAGCATGTCTGGAGCATGCTCATCAATGCAGCTTCACCCTTACCGCCGTATCCGTATCCGGTGGATGCCGGAACGCCGATGACGGGAACGGAAGCAAGCGAAGCGACCAATGAAGGTAATGCGCCCTCCATGCCAGCAACAACAATTATTGCATCAACGTTCTCGTGAAGCATCATACTCATCGGTTCAAGTATCCGATGAATTCCGGCGACGCCGACGTCATACGATGTTACGCATCCGCACCCCATCGCTTCTGCCATGAGCTTTGCCTCTTCCGCTATCGCAATATCTGATGAACCTGCCGTAAGAATACCTATCTTTCCTTTCTTTCCGTTCTTTCGTTCTCCGACAGAGATGCAATTCGCGTTCTTGTGATACGTTACCTCATTTTCCTTTACGGCGGAGAAAACAGCATTGTAATGATCCTTTGTCGCTCTTGATATCAGTAAATGACCGCCTTTCGGTATTCGTTTAGCAATGTCGGCGACCATTTCCGGTGTTTTGTGATACGCATAAACGACCTCAGGAACATTCTTTCTCATCATGCGGCCGTGATCGAATACTGTGTGATCGTTCACCTTTTCAATATAATCCAGTTTTAACGCCCTTTCTGCATCATCGACAGATATCTCATTTTTCATCAAAG
>WQXR01000105.1 GCA_009784745.1 Methanomassiliicoccaceae archaeon
CCGATATTCACTTTCCATGTTCCTCCGGGTCTTCCGAGGAGGTTGCACATTGCTGTAATGTTACAATTCACAACAAGACCGGCGGTAACGTTCGCTTTGCCGCCGAGAGTTCCCAATATCTTTGGTGTTGTGACCTGAGCGAACACCATCGTCTGGAAATAGATATCATCGCTGATGATCTGCCGAGGCGTCATTCCCGTTGGGTTGTCAATATTGTTCATCATCCCCTTTATCTGCCCGACAGCCCAATTCAGTCCGTCCTGCACTATCTCACGGCCGAGCATCAATGAGAATCGTATGCCTGAGTGTAAACTGCCTGAGAGATCATTCAATGCGATCTCGATAAATATCGAAGCGCTGACGACACAACTCGCGATCATCTCTATTGCTTTCTCGATCGTCAATTCGATCGTCCTTTTAACGAAATCGGCAACGCCGTCCGGTCCGACAAGCTGCATGCCCATCTCCGAGAATGCTTGCGTTGCGGCACTCATGACACATTGTGCCAGCATCGCTTTTACAGGATTGCCGCCCACGTATTTTCCGCCGTTGTCCGCTCCTTTTGTTTGTTTCTTGAACACCCATGTCGCAGATGCATCTGTTTCACGCTGCCAAGTGAAGTCATTATCCTTCGCATCGCTTTTCATAGGTGTGGAATCAACAACGATGCCGTCTGCGTTGTAAAGCGTAACAGATTCTTTGCTGTTGTTCAGGAACTGTCCCGGAAATGTGATCACAGTTCTCTCGCCGGGCTTCAGAGTTATCTTTCCGATCTCGTATGACTTACCGGATAACGTCGCAAGTCTGTAACCTTCGAGATCCACAGACGTTAAAGTGGAGTTGTAGATCTCAACCCATTCTTTATCGTTATCCGCACCCGCAGGATTTAGTTCGAATTCGTTTATTACAACACCGTATACATACGGCAAAGAATACTTCAGTTCGAATCCTGCGTCAAGGCTTCCTTTCATTCCGGGTATCGGAAGCGGTATGTTCGACAGTAACTGACCTACTCCGGGAACATCCGATAATCTGAACTCCAGTTCATCATATTGAACTATATCCGGAATAACAGCATGAATATCGGTACCGCGGAATGTTCCGTCTATCTCTATCAGATGTTTTCTTATTTTCATCAGAGGATCCACAGTAACAGATAAGTTCCACGTTTCCGCAACTGCCGCTATCGTACCGCTGAAAGAGAGTTCCTTCTCTTTATCCTTTTTCACATCCAGCGTGGCACTCATCATCACTCCGAACAGCGGAAGCGTTAGTCTTAATTTCGTGATGCTCGTGCCTTTTCTTAACTCACCGGCGATGTCTGTGATAATTTCAAGACGCATTCCGAAAAGATCTATACCGAATGTTTGGCTTCCGAGTTTAATGACCATTGTTGTCAGGATCTCTGAGAATACCTTTTCCAGAGCGTTGTTTATTATTTCCGCCAGTTTCCGCAACGGTTCCATTATCAGTTCGTATAATTTCATAAGCATATCGTTAACAAAATTTGCAACACGCATGACCGCGTTCGCCATTACGTTGACTATGTTCTTTGCCAATTTCATCAATTCATTGAGAGGACCGAGAAGCGGTTCTATGAATATCAAGAACGCTTTGGTAACATCATTGAGTATCGTTGTGCTCGGCTTGTATTCAACGCCTGTCAATCCCCAGCCGCTCATCACAGGTACGGCAAGATCGAAATTTGATCTTGATATTCCGATCACGGCGGCATCGTAGGAATCAAGCATCTTCATCAGCGGTGATGATGATCTTGCTTCATAACCGACGACAGCGGAAACATCTATCCTGAACATGGACGAGTAAGATGCTTCCTTATCTTCACGGAATCCTACGTAATGGATGTTCTCCTTGTTCTTCGTAGGCGGCGTTATCTTTATCTTAAGGTCAACATCGCAATCTGCTGAAATATATTCTTTGACCGCGGTGCCGTTGTTTCCCGTTAGCGTAAAGGAATCCGTGCCCGGAAGACCGTAAACACCGCTCATGGGGTTAAGAGAAGCGAATTCGGCCATTTCATTTACCAGCGATACGGTCTTCGACTGAATTTTCGGATATAATCCAAATGTATCCATTCCGTATCTCATCAGATATACCATCAGATCCTTGAACGGAGAGTTGGTGTTCTTCTCAACACTGTTCAGGACGTCGCTGAACACTGACATACGGCCATCTACGTATTCGTCGTACATGTTAAGTCTCCAGATGACGTTCTCGGACATCATCAGTTCATCCGTTATCGAATCAATGGTCGTTGGATCAAGAGGCATTCCGTACTGGCCTTTTACGCTTTCGATGACGCTGTTCCTCACCGTCGCACGTATGCTGTCCTTGAAAATGTTCACTCCGAACAGTGAGTCCCTGTTAGCGGCCATATGTTCGTAGATCGTTACGTATAGTGTATCTATCACCTTTCCCGATCTGATCGTACTTTCCATACAGTTCTCGACCGCCGTTCTCTGAGCGTCGAGAGCGGTGTTCATTGCATCCGTAAGCGATGTCATGAAATCCTTTGCATCAAAGGGATCGCATGCTACTCTGACCGTTTTCAATTTATACGTATCGGCAAGATCGACGATCATTGAATTGATCGTACCTCTGAGCGCTTCACGTATCTGATTGTGTTCCAAACGGTATTTTGACATGAAACCGTTCCATCCGTTCCAGTTCAGAATGTCAACATCCGGAAATTTGATACTTACCGTCGTTTCCGGGATCGTGATCACATTTTCGCCCACATCGTCCAACGTGCGTTCGGCCGACGGGATGGAAAGGGATACGGATCTCCCGGTGAGAGCGCGACGGTACTCAGACTCAGGTATGCCGTTGTTTGACATTGTCTTTGACAGATATTTCTGAGCGGTCTCGGCTTCGCTTCCGGTGAAAAGTTTAAAGATCCAGTCTACTGCATCTTTGAAAAAGTCGTCAATTGCATCAAAGATATCCAAGATCTTTGTGAACATGAAATAATCAAGCCAGCCGAGAACGAGATCGTCGGCTATACCGGCGATCGTCTGAGCGAACACCGCGCCCATATCGATGTCAACGTATCCGTTGCGGAATGTTATCAGTTCGGCTGCGTCAACGTATTCGTACGATGACATATCATTATCATCAGATGTTGTTCTCAGATATGTTGTCTCTGCGATCGATAATGCGATACGATATGCGAGACGTACATCTTCGTCCGTGATTATCGCATTAGTTCCCTTTGCTCCGTATTCGGACATCGCTCCGTATCCGCTCATCACGCGGTACTGTGCTAACGAAGACAACTGATACGTCATCAGTTCCGTTATCAATGACCACGGTCCCGTTATTGCGGCGTCGAATTGTGAAACATTCTCCAAAAGTAACGGAAGCGCGGACATCCCGTCCGCGCTTACGTACATTTCACGCACAACGTTGCCGGATGATGTTGAGATGTTGACAACAACGCTCCCGTCCGCGCGGAAACTTGACAATCCCGCACCATCCGTTCCGCCGGCGTTCTTCAAAGTGCCGACACTTAATTCGATATCATGGTCAACTATTGAAACGACAGCGCCGGCAGCCCGCATCGGAAATTGAAAATTCATCCATTTATCAAAACGATCATCGAACGTTGTGAACCTTTCATCCAAATTTCCGGTACTCTTTTCGCGACCCATATCAAGTATTATCTCGCCCATCCCTCTTTCCAAGGATGCTTTAACGGAATCAACAGCATTTCCGACGGAATTCAGTTCGTCGTGCATCGTGTCCATGTTGTCCTTCGTTCTTTCGATCTCCGCGGTCACGACGCCGTAGACGCCCGTCAGTATGAGAAGTGTGACGGCGATCATCGCGAACGGCATCTGTCCTTTGCGCATTTCGTGCAACGCATGTTTTCGGTACATGCGTACATACTTCATGCAATGGTATTTAATCACCGGATACTACATGTAATATAACTTGCTCGGAAACAGCATACTCTGCATCAGCGTAACAGTATATTTTTGACACACGGGCGCGTATAGAGGTAAACCATTATATGTGCCGTAACCAATCAAGCGGACAATATGACAGCCAAAGAGTACGGGATACCAAAAGGTCTTCCGAAACGGACCACGTCGATATGTCCGGAATGCAAAAGGTTATTGGATGCGACCCTTTTCGAAAA
>WQXR01000106.1 GCA_009784745.1 Methanomassiliicoccaceae archaeon
ACCGTAAAGAAGACGCCGTTACGCCCTTTTCTGAACCTTTCCAGTGAGTTCATCGTCCTTTTCTGATATCCGGACTCCTCCCAGTACAGGTCCCTTTCTATTCTTGATTCCGCCGCCTCTTTCATTTTTGACATCATCGAATATGACGGGAACAGTACCAACGTATTCCTTTCGGTCGAGTTGCACAATCTGACCATGTGATCGATTATCTTTTCCATCATCCCTTTCTGTTTCAGTTCTTCGTATCTGGTGGTAACGTCATTCACATAAACAACGGAACGGTTCTCCGGAGGAAAAGGTGTGGGATAATTTCTCGTTACAGTAGTTTCCGGAAGTTCCATCGTCCTTACATACTGTTCAAGCGGCTGCAATGTGCCGGACATGTGTATCGATCCTTTCAATGAGCGTATGAACATTGTTATTTCCGACGGATCGATGCATGAGGCGCAAAGCATCTCGCCGTTCTTGTCGCTTTTTATTGTTTTTACGTATTCGTCGTTATCGGAGGATATCCAATCGTTCAGTGAAACGCCGAGAACGAACAACTGCGAAAGTTCGTGTGTTCCGTGATCCAAAAGGTATTCAGTTCTTTGATTCCCGACATCTATCATCCTTTGGACCGTCGTTCTCAATTCTTCCTGTGTAAGAGAATATTTTGTTCGTATGCGAGATTCGATGCGGTCATTCTCTATCAGTGATTCATGTACCGTCAACGATAATTTTTCATTTGCGATACCTTTGATAACTGCTCTCAAAAATCCTACGAGGTCGCCTGCCCTTATATCCCTGTAAAGCAAAGGATCTTTCATTGTCGAAATTTCTTTCACCGTTTCGTCGATATCTTTCATCCGTATCGTGAAATTTCCCTGTTCACGGGCGGCCGGTATAAGATTGTGTGCCTCATCAACGATTATTAATATCTTTTCATCATCGCATCTCATATGTGCCAGCAGATTTGATCTTATATCTTCAGAGAGAATGTGAACATAAGGTGCAACAATGACGTCGGTGTTCTGTATCAATGATTTTCTCACTTCATACGGACAAACGTTTGAGGATTCGCAGAAGGCATCCAATTCATCTGCCGTAGGGAATTTTTCTTTACAGAATGCATCGATCCTCTGAACGGATGTTCTGACGCGGTCATAGAACATACAGCTTCCGCCTTCGTCCTTTATGCTTTTCGCTTTGCGTTCTTCACACAGGTTCGCAAGCACATGCGGTAAGATGTCATCATATCCCGATAGCGTTCTCAATAACGGACACGACCTTTTCCTTCCGCTCAACACCATTCCGGAAACAGGTCTTATCCGTGATATCGATCTTAATTCCCTCATGACCTGATCGCTTTGAGATATCGTTCTCGTCAGATAGATTATCTTTTTTTCTTTCATCTTTGCATGGTGCAAAGCACCCGCGAGAGCGCATATCGTCTTTCCCGTTCCGGTGCCGGATTCCATTACGATATGATCGCCTGCGGCCAGTGTTCTTGTTATATCTTTTACGATATCCATCTGCGATTCTCTCGGTTCGTAAGGAAAATACGGCGCGTGAACCTTATCCGGAGATAATATCTTTTTATTGTTATCGGATGCATCGAATGTCATATCTGTTAAACAATGCTGTTTTCCCTCTTCCTCAACGGGTGCGCCGCATACTCTGCATCTCTCCGAACCCGGAGGTGTAAGGCTTCTGCAACGCACACAGAAAAGCGACGGCATGAACACGTCCAATGAAAGGAAGGATATAACAGTTCCCGATGATGCTGACATCCGTCCTGTATGACGATACCGTTCACAGAATACAGGGGCAACAACATATATTTACTAATGATGCATCGGACGCTCATGGAGAACAAAAGCAGATGTGACGATCTGATGGAACTCGTTCTAGATCCTCAGGTCATATTTCCTGATATGTCGACGGAAAAATTAAGAATGCTTCTTATCGAATTGGACATGATAATGGAAGATTATTCCCGTGACCTTGCGATAATGTACATCAGCGGAAATTATTCATCGAAGAAACATCTTTGTTCAACGGTCCTTAAAGGAAAACACGATCACGAGATCAAGGATGCTGCCGCCAAGGTGAGGGAAGTAATCGTGAACGAACTGAATACACGGAAAAAGGTATGATATTTTTATTTGTGTCCGGATATCATATCCTTTAATCCTTTCAGTCCTTCTTCGAAGTTCACGCCGAATCTTATATCCGTTCCTGCGTCGAACGTCCTTTTTATGCTGTCCGCCGTGAAACGTACCGCTATTGCGGCCGCCTTTTCAAGCGGAACATCGTTCATCAGCGAAGCGACAAGCGCCGAACCGAACACGTCGCCGGTGCCGTGATAATATCCGGGTATCTTTGGCAAGAACGAATAAGATATCTTTTTTGTTTCAGAGTCGTATGTTGCCGCTCCCAGTTCTGAATCATTGAACGAAACTCCTGTAAGAACGACCTTCTTTGCCAATTTTCCTAACTTTTTCAAAAGGAGTTCAATGTATGCCTTCTCATACGGACCTTCTTTGTACTCCTCGTTAAGCATCAGTACCGCTTCTGTGATGTTTGGGATGATCACATCAGCATTCTCACATAACCGTTTCATTCCGGAAGGGAAATCTTTAGGGAATATCTCATACAGTTTGCCGTTATCCGCCATCACGGGATCGACGACAACGATCGTCCTTTCATTCCTAAGCCGTCCTATCGTTTCGATAATTATATCGATCTGTTCAAAAGAACCTAAAAATCCTGTGTATACGGAATCAAATCCTAAGTTCAACGATACCCAATGATCGACAATTTTTTTTATATCGTCGGTAAGATCACGATATGTGAACCCTTTTATCCCGCCGGTATGTGTCGATAACACCGCCGTCGGAATAACAGCCGTCTCAACTCCGGCTGCTGAGATTATAGGTAATGCGACAGTAAGTGAGCATCTCCCGAAGCATGAGATATCGTGAATGGCCGCAGCGCGTTTCTGTTGATTCATGGGAAACACTATGGAACATGGATATTAAACGATGATGCAGAAAAAGGAAATAAATGAGGCCTCTCGGCCTAAATCGTTTTACAGTATCGGCAGATCGATCCCTGTCTCGACGAACAGCCAATCCGATATCGCGATGTACAGGAACAATATTCCGGAAATAAGGAACGTTATTCCGCACACGGTCGGTACGAGTGCTGTGTCAAAGATAAGGAAGAATGCCAATCCCACAACGAACAACAGGGTCGCTATACCAAAGGTCGTGTCGCCGCCAATGAACAATATCAATATGACGACCAACAGAACAATGGCGACGATCCAATGCATGTAGAACAGCGAGTCGAAACCCCAGAAGGAACTCAGTTGTTCCAGCAGTACGGTGAATCCCACGAGGCCGAACAAAAGACCTTCAGTAAGGTCGCCTGCTCTCAACGAGAGAACACCTGCTGCCGAGAGGATCAATGCAACCGCTACGAGTATGAAACTCAGATCATCTCCCAGTATGAGACCGAAATCCCATGCGTCATTCATGTAGGATATACTGTACAAAATTGCCAAACTGCCGAGGAAGATCATTCCGACTATCGACGATACCGCTGAGAGCACGAACTTCGATTCTCCGCATTCGCAGTCAACACAGTCCGCGTAGCAGGAGCAATCGCCGCACATGCAGTCAGGGCACCCGCACGTACAGTCGGGACCCCCTGTGCATTCTGGACAACATCCGCAGCCTGATGATTCTTCAGACATGCATCTTAGTATGACGGGATACTTTAAAAAATCATCCGTTAAAATGCATATTTTTAGGGAAAATTAATAGGATTCGGAGTACTTACACGATAACGATGTTCATACCGACCACCGCGGAAGAAGTGAAAAAAAGAGGATGGGATAAGTTAGATATCATCCTGATATCAGGCGATACATATGCGGATACGTCATACAACGGAGCAGCATTAATAGGACATTGGCTCATTGATAACGGATTCAAAGTGGGGATAATTGCACAACCAGATATTGAAACGGATAATGACATCAAAAGATTGGGCGAACCGCTGTTATTCTGGAGCGTCTCATCAGGATGCGTCGATTCAATGGTCGCTAATTATTCGGCAACAAAGAAAAGAAGAAAGGAAGATGATTTCACACCAGGC
>WQXR01000107.1 GCA_009784745.1 Methanomassiliicoccaceae archaeon
AAATCTGATAGACACCCCGGGTCACGTCGACTTCGGCGGCGACGTCACAAGAGCGATGAGAGCGCTGGACGGCGTTTTCATATTGGCATGCGCCGTGGAAGGCATGATGCCTCAGACGGAAACTGTGATAAGACAGGCGCTCAAAGAGCGTGTCAGACCGATGCTTTTTGTGAACAAGGTCGACAGAATGATCAACGAACTTCAGATAACACCGGAAGCGATGATAGAGAAGTTCTCAAAAGTTGTTGCCGAAGTGAACAAAAGGATATTCGACATACTTCCGGCACCGCTCAACAAAGAGTGGCAAGTTAAAATTGAGGACGGTACAGTAGCATTCGGATCAGCGTACCACAACTGGGCGATATCCGCGCCGTTCATGAAGAAGAGCGGTATCACGTTCAAGGATGTGTTCAACTATCTCAAAGATGAGAAGCAAAAGGAATTAGCAAAGAAATCGCCGCTTCACGAAGTCATACTGGAAATGGCGATACACCACACCCCGAACCCGCTGGATGCGCAGAAGAGACGTATCCCCGTCATATGGAAGGGCGATCTGACGTCGCCCATAGGGAAACAGATGCTGTCATGCGACAAGGACGGCGATGTGGCGTTCATGGTCAACAAGATAATCGTCGACCCTCATGCAGGTGAGGTTGCAATAGGAAGGTTATTCTCCGGTACAGTGAGGAGAGGTCAGACATTATACGTTTCGGGAATGCCGAATCCGCAGAGAGTTCAGACCGTCGCGTTATCTGTAGGTGCAGATCGTATACCGGTGGAAGAATGCAACGCCGGCAACATCGTAGCGGTTTCCGGATTAAGGGATGCGGTCGCAGGTTCGACCGTGTCAACAATAAAGGAGATGGAACCGTTCGAGAAGATGACGCACTATTCCGAACCGGTCGTAACAAAAGCGATAGAGGCGAAGCACATGAAGGATCTTCCCAAACTCGTGGAAGTTCTCAGATCCGTCGCAAAAGCGGATCCCTCGCTTAATATTGAGATCAACAACGACACCGGCGAGCACTTGCTGTCGGGAATGGGTGAGTTACACTTAGAAATAACTGAGTACCGCATACTCAACGATCACGGCGTCGAGATAATATCATCAGCGCCGATAGTCGTCTACCAAGAAGGCATCAAGAAGAAGGCAGGCCCGTTCGAGGGAAAATCACCGAACAAGCACAATAAGTTCTACTTTGAGGTGGAACCGCTTGAACAAAGCGTTCTCGATGCAATAAAGAGAGGCGACATTTCCACGGATGCTAAGATAAAAGACCCGAAGGCAATGGCAAAACTGCTGTCGGACAACGGCATGGACAAAGAGGAAGCAAAGGGCATAACGGCGTTCAAGAACACCAATATGCTGCTGGACTGCACGAAAGGTATTCAGTACCTTCACGAGACGATGGAACTTGTGAAACAGTCCTTTGAAGAAGCAATGAGCCAGGGTCCGCTTGCGAACGAAAAAGTAGCAGGTGTGAAGATCAAGTTAATGGATGCAAAACTGCACGAGGATACGATACACAGAGGTCCGGCACAGGTCATACCGGCAGTACGCCAAGGAATATACGGAGCGATGTGTCTCGCCGGAAGATCATTGATGGAACCGGTACAGAAAGTGTTCATAAGCGTTCCGCAGGATTACATGGGTGACGCCGTTCGCGAACTGCAGTCACGCCGCGGAGTGATATTGGACATGGGACAGGAGGACATCAATGCAACGGTAACGGCAAAATGTCCGGTATCCGAAATGTTCGGTTTCGCATCCGCGATACGCGGAGCGACACAGGGCCGTGCGTTATGGTCCACCGAAAATGCAGGCTTTGAACAGATACCTAATGAGTTACAGGTCCAAGTGGTAAAGGAGATAAGGACGCGCAAAGGATTAAATCCGGAGCCGTACGATGCGGGATATTATTCCGCGTGAGGGTAAACTTAAATACAGAGGACAGTATGGGTGAAAAAATCATACCATTGATAATAAAATAAAAGGAGGAATCAAAATGGCAGAAAAAGAGCACATGAACTTAGTGGTGATCGGGCACGTCGACCACGGCAAGTCCACTCTTGTAGGAAGAATTCTTCTCGAGTGCGGCGGTATCGAGCCCCACATCATTGCAAAGTACAAGAAAGAGGCAGAAGAGAAAGGAAAAGGGTCCTTCGCTTTCGCATGGGTCATGGACGGCCTGAAGGAAGAGAGGGAGAGGGGAGTCACAATAGATGTGGCGCACAAGAAGTTCTACACAGACAAGTACTACTTCACGATAATTGACGCACCGGGTCACCGCGACTTCGTCAAGAACATGATCACAGGTACCAGCCAGGCTGATGCCGCAGTTATAACATGTTCGGCCGTCGAGGGACCGCAGGCGCAGACCAAGGAGCACGTGTTCCTTGCAACGACGCTCGGTGTGAAGCAGATCATAGTTGCAATAAACAAGATGGACGCAGTAAAGTACGACGAAGCGAAGTACAAGGAAGCCGTCGCGGCGATGACCAAGATCATGGCAATGGTCGGTATCAAGGCGGAGAACGTCCTTTTCATCCCGGTATCGGCATTCGAGGGAGACAACGTTAAAGTGTTGTCACCGAACATGGCATGGTACAAGGGCAAGACGATGATACAGGCGCTTGACACGCTCGTAGTTCCGGCAAAGCCGACGGACAAGCCGCTCAGGCTGCCCGTTCAGGATGTTTACACGATCACAGGTATCGGTACCGTTCCGGTAGGACGTATCGAAACAGGTATCCTGAAACCGAACATGAAAGTATCGTTCCAACCGTCGAACGTCATCGGTGAGGTAAAATCAATAGAAATGCATCACGAAGTTCTTCCGCAGGCATTGCCCGGCGACAACGTAGGATTCAACGTCCGCGGTGTTGCGAAGAACGACATCAAGAGGGGAGACGTAGCAGGTCCGGTTGACGCACCGCCATCGGTTGCGAAAACGTTCACCGCGCAGATAGTCGTCCTCAACCACCCGTCGGTGATAACAGTAGGATACACACCCGTGTTCCACTGCCACACAGCACAGGTCGCATGCAGGTTCGTTGAACTGGTAAAGACGATAGACCCGAAGACAGGACAGGCGAAGGAAACGAACCCGCAGTTCCTGAAGACCGGTGACATCGCCATTGTCAAGGTTGAACCGAGCAAGCCGATGGTCGTTGAAACCTCGAAAGAATTCCCGCAGCTCGGAAGGTTCGCCATAAGGGATATGGGCCAGACCGTCGCTGCAGGTATGTGTACCGAGGTTGAAAAGAGGTAAAACCTCTTTCTTTCTTTATTTACAGAAAGGTCAGAACATGTCACAGCGAGCAAGGATCTCACTCAGCGGGACAGACCCGCAAAAGGTTGACGGTGTGTGCGAACAGATCAAAGGGATATCCCAGAGGACCGGCGTCAACATACGCGGACCGGTACCGCTTCCCACAAAGAAGCTGAAGGTGCCGTGCAGGAAGAGCCCCGACGGAGAAGGGAGCGAAACATGGGACCGCTGGGAGATGCGCATCCACAAAAGATTGATAGATCTGGATGCGGATGAGCGCGCTCTGCGCCAACTCATGAGGATCCAGGTTCCGGACGGCGTGAACATCGAGATCGTCTTGCGAAGCACGTAAACAATTTTCCATTTTGATATCCGGCCGCCGCCTAAGGGCGGACGGCCACCTCATATCAATATTGTTTTCCGATATCAAAGCAAACAGGCTAAAATACATGCGGCGCTTTCTTGCACACATGAGGAGCGACGCAATAAAGAAGGGCATGGAAAAGGCACCGGCGAGAAGTTTGCTCCGCGCGGTGAATATAAGCGATGAGGATATGAAAAAACCGTTCATAGGCATCGCCAATTCGTGGAATGACATTGTTCCCGGACACATACACCTCAATAAAATCGCAAATGCCGTAAGGGAAGGGATAAAGGAAGCAGGAGGGATACCGTTCACATTCGGTGTTCCCGCGGTTTGCGACGGCATAGCGATGGGTCACGCCGGAATGAGATTCTCTCTCGTTTCAAGGGAAACGATATCCGATTGCTGCGAGATAATGATACAGGCGCATTCTCTGGA
>WQXR01000108.1 GCA_009784745.1 Methanomassiliicoccaceae archaeon
CAGCCGTAAGATCTGAATGCGGTTATCGCCGCAAGATACGTCGGCGATTCGCAGAGAACGACATCACCTTCGTCCAAGAACACTTTCCCTGCAAGGTCCAGCGCCTGCTGGGAACCGTGGACTATCAGAATGTTATCCTTATCCATCGATGTGCCGTTCTTTTTGTTCAGACGATCTGCTATCCATATTCTCAAAGGATCATGACCTTCTGTCGTCGAGTATTGTAAAGCTCTCATCCCTTCTTCGTCAAGAACGGAAGCGTCCGCCTTCTTTATCCCGTTTATCGGGAAAAGCTCGGGAGCGGGAAGACCGCCGGCAAATGATATTATCTCAGGGTTCTGCGTGACCTTCAGTATCTCCCTTATCTCAGAGGCTTTAGTCCTTGAGATCCTTTCCGCGAACCTGACCGGCAACTTGTCCATGCCCGCGAATCGTTGTTCAATAAATAAAAACATGCTATAGTCAGTATACACAATGCGACCGTTTATATTCAGGAAGAATCTCAGGGCTGATAAGCAAGGAAAGATAACATGGGCCTCAAAGAGTTCATTTCAAAGATACCGGTGCCCATATGCGGTCTTTCTTTGGGACTTGCGTCCTTGGACAGTTTCCTTTTCAAGTATTATCAGGAATTGTATCCTCTCCGAATAGGCATGATCCTGGCGGTGCTTATCGTGACATTATTCACGATAAGGCTGATGATCGACAGGAAAGGTGTTGCAAAGGACATAGAGACGCCGGCATTGTTCGGAGTGTTACCGACGTACACAATGTCGCTGATGCTCATCGCAGCATCCGTCCATGAGTTCATAGGCATCGTTGCCACCGGACTGTGGATAATGGCGATAATCGCAAGTTATGTGTTCATGGTGTTCTTCATCAAGAACTGTTTCCTGAGATTCGATATGATGAAGGTCTTCCCAAGCTGGATAATCATATTTGTTGGTTACGTGGTGGCAAGCAACACCGCCCCGGTGTTCGGTATGGAACCGCTCGGTCAGATATTGTTCTGGTCAGGTTTCGCAGGATATTTTGCGGTGATACCGGTGATCTTTTACCGTACCGTCGTCGTAAGGAAATATCCGGAGCACATGGTGCCGACGATAGCGATATTCGCCGCTCCCGTGAATTTATGCATAGTGGGATGTCTGAGGTCGTTCAGTTACGTCCCGCCGGAGATACCGCTGATGATACTCATGATCTTGGGTGTGATAAGCTACACGATAGTGGTCGCATATCTGCCTGTGATGCTTAACAGGAAATTTTACCCAACGTTCGCCGGCATGACCTTCCCGCTTGTGATAAGCGCCGTGGCATTCTATGAGTTGGGGTACATGTACTATGACCTTTCATCGAATCTGTTATTTGAGATACTTCAGACGATAACGGTGCTGATCGCTGTGCTCATCGTTGTGTACGTTTTCATACGGTACGTGATGTTCCTGTACCGTACGGCCGAGGACTCACGTACCGTCAAACAGACATGATCAGCAAAGATAGACAGATATCTATATGATGGTCTAAAATATACATAGATGTTTGTCTATATGTGGTGACCTAAAGTGAGCAGCAGATACGATGAGAACGTCATACTGTTAAAAGCCCTCGCGGACACGAACAGGCTCAAGATCGTGGACATGCTCTCCTGCGAAGAATTATGCGCATGCAGAATATTGGAGAAATTCGATTTCACGCAACCGACACTTTCCCATCACATGAAGATACTCTGCGACTGCGGTCTTGTCGTCGCACGCAAAGAAGGGAAATGGATGTACTATTCTTTGGATAAGAATGCAGTGCAGAGCTTCAGGGACTTTTTAGCGGAAATAACAACCTACAAGGAAAATTGCATCTGTGTCTGTGAAGGGCCATGCGGCGGAGGAGAATGTAATGAATAATATCATCGAGAATGTGAAAGAGTATTACGGAAAACGATTACAGAGCACAGACGATCTCAAGACCGGCGCCTGCGAATGCAGCGAAAGACCGTCATCGGACATCATTAACATCATACCCATGATCTCGGATGAGATATTGGACAGATTCTACGGCTGCGGATCGCCTTTGCCGCCTCTGCTTGAAGGGAAGACAGTATTGGATCTGGGATGCGGTACCGGCAGAGATGTATACATAGCATCCAAGTTGGTCGGCGAGTCAGGATACGTGATAGGCGTTGATATGACAACGGAACAGATTGAAACGGCCATCAAACATCAGGAAGGACAGCGTAAACGTTTTGGGTTCAAGAGATCGAACGTAAAGTTCATTCAAGGATACATCGAGGATCTTAAAACTCTCGGTATAGAGGATAACAGTGTCGATGTTGTCATTTCCAACTGTGTCATAAATCTATCTCCGGCCAAAGAACAGGTATTCAGGGAGATCCACCGTGTCCTTAAACCCGGCGGAGAGCTGTTCTTTTCAGATGTTTTCGCAGACCGGCGAATCCCGGAATCGCTGACGGCCGATCCGGTCCTGCGCGGAGAATGTCTGAGCGGAGCATTGTACACGGAGGACTTCCGCCGCCTCATGGCGAAATGTGGATTCGCAGACTTCCGTTACACGACCGTTCGCGATCTTGACACCAAGGACGAGGAGATAAGGAAGAAACTCGGTTTCGCCAAATTCTCATCACGCACCGTAAGGGCATTCAAGCTTGACGATCTGGAGGACATATGCGAAGACTACGGTCAGGTCGCATACTACGACGGCAGCATCCCCGGATATCTGCATCACTTCGATCTTGACGACCATCACCGTTTCTTCACAGGCAAGCCGATGCTCGTATGCGGAAATACGGCGTCAATGATATCGAACACACGTTACGGTAAAGCGTTCAAGGTCATTGGAAACCGCGATGTACACTATGGCGCATTCGGAGCCTGCGGCTCGCCCAAGAGCAGCGACGATGCATCGTCCCACGGGGGATGTTGCTGATGGAACCGTGCGGTGATCAAAAGATCGACTGTGTGAACATGAACAGTTGTCCGTGCCCCAAAAGGACGTGTGCGAACAACGGCAATTGTTGTTCATGCGTGGTCAAGCACAGAGAGACCGACAGTCTGCCGTACTGTTTGTTCTTGGATAATGACGGTGACAAGAGCGTTAAGAATTACTATACAAAACTAAAACAAAGATTCGAGGAGTTATCATGAAAATAGGCATCGTTGCGTGTGAGATACTGAAGGACGAGATAGAACATCTAACCAAAGACGATCCTGTTTTCGTTCACCGCGAGTATCTGGAATTTGCATTGCATGAGGACTCGGCAAACATGAAAAGACTGTTGATCGAGAAAGTGAATTCGTTAGAAGGAAAGGCGGACGCCGTTCTTCTCGGATATGCGATATGCCAGTCGCTTGAGAATGTTACAAAGGAGATGAAAGTTCCCACAGTGATGTTAGAAGGAGCGGACTGCATTGACGCATTATTGGGAAGGGATGAATACAACCGTGAAAAGAAAATATGCGCGACCACTTGGTTCATGAGCCCGGGATGGACGAGGATCGGCGTTCAGGGACTCATAAAACAATTCCGTCTCGATTCGGTGGAAGGCTACGAACCGCAATTCTTCCTCGACCTGCTCTTCGAATCGTATGAAAGATGTTTGTTCATCGACTCCGGTGTTGTTGATCCCGAAGAGTACACGAAGCTTGCTCAGGAGTACGCCGACGAATTGAAATTAAAATTGGACTGCAGGAAATGCGGCATCGGCACAATAGAGAATGCTGTGAAAGAAGTGAAGGAACTGGCCCGCCGGAACTACTCCCCGGGCCAGACCGCAGAGAGCTCACGTACCGTCAAACAGTCATGATCGACCACCGGACGCTTTATCGGAAAAATAAGCGCGATAGTTTTTAAAGCCCTTAAATACTTGACGATTTGTACTAACTTTTGTTGATGGTTTGTACTAGATTTTATTGATTGTTTGTACTAAAAATTATCATCAGCGACCGCAAAGAGATCATCGAAAAAATTGAACATATGTCGCGTCAGATCACAGTTATTCCATTGCTGCCGTGCGCATCCATATAAAGGCAGGAGTGATACATCTCTGATTGACAAGA
>WQXR01000109.1 GCA_009784745.1 Methanomassiliicoccaceae archaeon
AGATACGGGAACGCATACGAATGCAGAAGTCCGAACAGCAAACGTTTAATGGAAATATTCAAAGCAGAATGCAAAGAACATAATATTATGTACGATACGAACGAAGTTTTTGCTTATCTTAGAGAATTCGGAACTAAAACGAAACAAACATCGCTGTTCTGACGATCACAGACAAAAATTGAATACTCCTGACGGATACGGACCTCTCATGCCACCTGCAAAAAAAGAAATTTCTTCCGACACAGAGGTCAGAAGGCCGAACACCGAAACGATAGCGGCGATGGAAGAGATAGAAGCAATGATAAGAGGGGACATCCCTAAAAGAATAACAACTGTGGATGAACTTTTCAGAGAATTCAGGAAATAAGAAGATTAGAGCCGCTGACGGGAATTGAACCCGCGACCTACGCCTTACCAAGGCGTCGCTATACCCCTTAGCCACAGCGGCATGTGTTCGGATGAACAAGAAACTCCTTGAAATAGTTTCTGATGTTTAAATTCAGAGCACAATAACCTTTATTTTGATTATCTCCTTAACATCACGCAATGAAGAAGGAAATGAGTGCGTTCGATGTGCGTTCCGTCGTTAATGAAATGAGGACACTCGAAGGATCGCACATGGACAAGATATTCCATTGGGGAGCCGGAAATGTGCTTTTCAGGATCAACGTTCAGGGACAAGGAAAAAAAGAATTGTTCTTCAACGATAAGCGATGGCTTTACATGCCTGAGGATAAACCCGATACTCCGATAACACCGACATCGTTCGCAACATTTCTTAGAAAATATATCGATAATGCACGTATCGGAAAAATAACTCAATTAGGTTTCGACCGTATCGTTATCGTTGAAGTTCTGAAATCAGAAGCGGAATATAAGTTAATTTTTGAGATGTTCGGCGGGGGGAATGTTCTCCTTGTTTTGGACGGAAAGATTGTGAATTGTCTGATACACAAAACAAGAAGGGACCGCACCGTAAGGCCAGGCGAGGAATACGTGACGCCAAGTTCCCGTTACGATCCGACGTCATCTGATCTTGAACTCTTTACAGATATCCTGAAAAATTCAAATACCGATCTTGTGAGAACATTAGCGATGGACGCTAACCTCGGCGGCCAATACGCAGAGGAAATATGTGAGCGTACCGGAATAAAAAAGAATGTTAAACCTTCCGATCTGGGTCATGATGATGTTGAGAACGTTTACAGAACGATGAATGATATCGTTGCCGCCGCATTATCCTCATCGGAAGCGATAATGTACAAGAACGATAACGATGTCGTTGAGATATCTCCCGTTGATCTTAAGATATTCGAAAAATGTGAAAAGGAGACGTTCAATTCAATGTCGTCCGCAATAGCATCGATGATCTCTTCCGTAAAGAAGGAAGAGGATGCCGTTTTCGTTGATCCTGATATTGAAAAATTACAGAGAAGAGTATCCCGTCAGAAAGAGACGATAGAGGAGTACAGAAATGAAGCGGATATGTTGAAAGCGCATGCAGATTCGCTCTATTCGAATTACGCGAAAGTGAACGAATTGTTAAATGTTCTCAGCGAACAGTCGAAAAAACTCGGGTGGGATAAATTAAGAGAAGGTGCAATGAAAATTCCGTTCGTAGATACGATAGAACCGTCGAAGAATTCCGTGATAATTGATATTGACGATCTTGAAGTGACGTTAGATTATACAAAGGGCATAGATGCGAACGCTTCCGATATCTATCAGAAAGGAAAGGACATCAACGAAAAAGCGGTGAGAGCAATGTCTGCGCTCAAGGACAGCGAAGACGAACTGGAACGCAGGATGAAAGGTTTTGCGAAAGCGAGGACATTGGCGATGACGAAGGCGCAGCCCACTAAACAATTCTGGTTCGACAGATATAAATGGTTCTTCGCGTCCAATAACTCTTTAGTAATAGCCGGACGGGATGCGCAGACCAACGACCAAGCGGTCAAAAAGCATCTGAAGGAACAAGACATTTACGTGCATGCGGACATTCACGGTGCTCCTTCCGTTGTTGTGAAGAACGGTTCCTCTGCCGATGATATCACATTGAAGGAGGCTTGCACATTCGCTCTTGCCCAGTCCAAAGCGTGGGTCGCATGCATTCCCGACGGAACTGCGTTCTGGGTGTATCCAGATCAAGTGAGCAAAACACCGCAAGCGGGTGAGTTCGTTCCGAAAGGAGCGTTCATAATACGCGGGAAAAGGAATTACGAATATCATTTACAGATGCAGTTGGCAATAGGTGAGATAACCTATGAGAGAACAAGGAAGATCATGTGCGGACCTGTGAGCGCTGTTGAGAAGATGTCGCAGAAGTATGTTATCATAACACCGACAAAAACAAAAAGCAACAAAAAGAACGAACTTGCAAAATTATTCAACGTGCCTGAGGAAGAGATCTCAAAGATCGTTCCTCCGGGTGAGATCGAAATAGCAAGCAAGATCTGGCCTGATGACGTTGCACGGTCATCAGAACAATAACTGCGCATCCTTTGTCCGCCGAATTCAGAATTAATTGAATTTTTCATCTTCGCCGGGCGTCCACGGCCCGTCTTTCGGTTCTTTGAACGTCTTATCCTTTATTGAGCCTACGTATTTCTCAAAATGGCCATTCGGCCAAACATCGCCGAGTTGTTCCCTCGGAGCGTCGAGCGACCACGACAATTCTTCCGGTATATCAAGCGGATAATCTTTCAATGAACCGGAAACAGTGAAAAAGTCTGGAGACCAACCGTTTACACATCCTGACAGCCAGCAGCAGACCAGACGAGACATGGATGTTCCGTACTCTTTCGCTTCGGCTTTCAATTTTTTGTGGATGTCGTCGCTTATACGAACAGATACTTTCGGCATCAGATCATCTACTCCAATCCTCTATATACAATCCTTTGACACGGCTGAACTCTCTTGTATTGTTCGTCACCAGTATTCCGCCGCGCGATAACACCGTAGCAGCAATTATCAGATCATTCGGACCTATAATTTTGCCTTTCGTTTCCAACTCCGCCTTCATCTTACCGTATTCTGCGGATGCTCCCTCATCGAATGGAATTATCTCATATGGAGATATCAATCCAATCAAAGACCCCATGTTCTTTTTGGAATTATTGCTTTTATGGACCCCCGTAAGGAGTTCCGCCAATACAATGGAGGGTATCTTTATCTCGCTCGGCGGTGTTGTGTTCAACTTGTCTGCGACCGCTCGATTCATACCTTTCAGCACGAAGATCAATGTATTAGAGTCAAGATAATACGTCATAGTGTTTCCCTTTTTGAATCCAACGACCACGGCAATTCTTCCGGAACCTGAAATGAATCGTCCTTTATTGAGCCGAAATATTTGTCTATGTGTCCTTCCGGTAATTTGTCATCAAAACATTCTTTCAGCATGTCATTAACGAACTTTGACACAGACACTTCTTTCTCTTTCGCTTTGGCTTTCAGTTCCATATAGCGTATCTGATCTATGTACAGAGACAGTTGCGGCATTGTATCACGATAACAAGTATACTTTATATTATATTTAATAATTATTTATAACGGCGATTATACTCTGGCTGAGAAAGAATTGTGCCTGATCGGGATATGTTGGCGCCCGCGCCGAGATTCGAACTCGGGTCAAGAGATCCGCAATCTCTCAGGATATCCAGACTACCCTACGCGGGCATTAAAAGCGAATGGTTCAAAGTTCTACCTGTGAACGGTATCTCGTTATGTATCCGGCGATGCGGTTCCTCATCACGACCGAGGAAACATCCGTTAATGATGATACGAGCGCCTTGTTGCTCTCGAAATCTTCCGTAAATATCTCCGGATATTTGTTGACCAGTTCTATCGAAACTCTCTTGATGTATGTGGGTCTTATCCTTCCCATATCGTTCACCGAGTATGGCGGATTAAGTTGATGCTCTATATAATCCTTTTTAATTACGTGACTGTGTTGAACAAATCATACATAGCATCCCGCCTTGTATGAATTGAATCTTTCTATCCTCCCTTCAAGTTCATTATTCAACCGTTCTTCGCTCTTTGCCCT
>WQXR01000110.1 GCA_009784745.1 Methanomassiliicoccaceae archaeon
CCGCCGAAGTCGACGTGACCCGGGGTGTCTATCAGATTTATCAGATATTCTTTTCCTTCTACGAGGTGCACCATTGACGCATTTGCGGCGTTTATGGTTATTCCGCGTGCCGCTTCCTGCTCATCGAAATCCATGAACCTCTGCTTTCCGGCAAGTTCCTCGGACATCATCCCTGCTCCCGCTACGAGGTTATCAGAGAACGTTGTTTTTCCGTGGTCGATATGTGCCGCGGTCCCGATGTTCCTGATCTGATCGGGCTTTGACATGAGCGTTGTCGCTTTTTTGATATTATCTTCTTTTCGTCCCATGATATCACCGCTTAACGGGCCGACTGGGCCACTCTTTCTATTTCCTCTTTCTTGGCAACTGCGAACGATGTCATATCGCCTTTGGATGCCAATATCAACTCATCCGCGATGCACATTGATATTGCCTTCTTGTTCTTTGACGCAGCGGCCACGACGCCTCTGCTTATGTTCCTCAGCGCAATATCCAATCTCCTCTGCGGTGAGATGTCCACCGCTTTCGGAACGGATATTCCGCCGAACTGCAATCTTGTAACTTCTTCTCTGGGTGCGGCGTTCTCAAGTCCGTCCACTAATATCTGGATCGGATTCTTTTTCGTCCTTTCCGCAACGATGTCGAATGCCTCAGAGACCGCCTTGTATGATTTTAATTTCTTGCCTGTGTACTTTTCCGTTCTCATCACATTGTTGATGAGCCTTTCCACAATACTGAGCTTTGATTTTCCGAACCACCTGTTGGCATGCTTTCCGCCCGAATGCGGAACGTTCGTGGGGGTGAGGTCCATATATTTCGCAAGGCCGCCGTCGCTGACGACTACCTCTGCCATATCGTATTTGCCGAACAGGAGGACATTGCTTGATTCTTCCATGATGATATCACCTTACGGGTTTTTCCAATCTGCCCCTGACCATTTCGTTCAGGGCGACGTTGTTCACTTTGATAACTTTGTAACGCACACCGGGGATGTCACCGTATGAACGGCCCATCCTTCCGCCGATGCCTTCTACCAATACTTCGTCATGCTCGTCGATGAAGTTGATCGCACCGTCACCAACTGCAAATGCAGTTATCTGGCGGCCGTTCTTGATAAGTTGGATCTTAACGCATTTTCTTATCGCCGAGTTGGGCTGCTTTGCCTCTATGCCCACTTTCTCAAGCACAATTCCGCGTGCCTGTGCCGATCCCTCAAGCGGATCCGACCTTTCTCTCAGCTTCAATACCCTTTTCTTGTATGCTCTGTCCTGCCAGCGGAACTTACGTCTGTCCTCCTTAAGTTTCCTGGCTGTATGTAGACCTCTACCCATATTTTCAACCTCATGCGAAGTAGTTCGCGATTACCGTTATTATATTTAAAGCTTGATGGCCACCTTTATTATAAAGGAGATAACGGCTGCGAAAGACCGCTACATTGACAACGTATAAAACACCTTTCATCAATGTGATCCCTGCCTGAACTGTAAAGTGTTGTTCGCAACATTCTTCTAACGGAAAATGTTATCGTGTATCGATCAGGGGAATGCATAGATGAACGACATCAAATGCCCGAAATGCGGCGAAGTTTTCAAAGTGGACGAATCGGGAATGGCCGAGATCGTGAAACAAGTTCGTGACAACGAATTCAGAAAAGAACTGGATGACCGCGAGACCAGATGGAAGGCGGATAAAGAACTGTCCATTGCGCATGCCACCGAGATGACGAAGAACGATCTTCAGAATGAAATTGCAAAACGTGATACGGAGAATGCTGAACTGAAGGCAAAGCTTGACGCCACGAACACAAAAGAAAGATTGGCAGTGAGCGAAGCTGTATCTCAGAAAGAAAAGGAAATTGAATCGTTAAGGAACAAACTGAGCGAACAGACCGCCGTCCTTGAGACAGAGAGGGTAAGAAAAGAAGCGGCCATCAGTGAACTGAATGCGAAGATGAAAGAGCAGGGGATCGCTAACCAGCTTGAAATAAGAGACAAGATCACGGAGATAGAGAAAGAACGCGACCGCCTGCTGAACGCCGTCGAAACAAAGGACAAAGATAAGCAGATATCCGAAAATAATCTGAAAGAGAAATATGATATCGAACTGAAGGCAAAGGACGAACAGATAGCATATTACAGAGATTACAAAGCGAAGCAATCGACCAAGATGGTCGGTGAATCTCTGGAGCAGCATTGTGAGACGGAGTTCAACCGTTTACGTGCAACAGCATTCAAGAATGCATATTTCGAAAAGGACAGCGACGTTCGGGAAGGAAGCAAAGGAGATTACATCTACCGCGAGAATGACGTCAACGGAAACGAGATCGTTTCCATAATGTTCGACATGAAAACAGAATTGGATGAAACTGCGACGAAGAAAAAGAATGAGGATTTCTTCGACAAACTGAATAAAGACCGCATAGCAAAGAAATGCGAGTACGCGGTACTCGTTTCGTTACTGGAACTGGATAACGATTTCTATAATTCCGGAATAGCTGATGTTTCATACCGCCACGATAAGATGTACGTTGTACGTCCGCAGAGTTTCATATCAATAATAACGATACTGAGAGACAACGCAATGAAGACGATGTCATACCGTTCCGAACTTGCACTGATCAAGGGTCAGAACATCGACATCACCAACTTCGAAGCGGAACTGAATGATTTCAAAGAGAAGTTCGCAACAAATTATGATCGGGCTGGAAAGAAGTTCCAAGAGGCGATAGCCGGTATCGACAGGACGATGGAACAGCTACAGAAGACAAAGGATGCGCTGATATCGTCGGAGCGGAATTTGAGATTGGCGAATGAGAAGGCCGAGGGTCTTACAGTAAAAAAGTTAACGCGTAATAACCCGACAATGAAAGCGAAGTTCGACGAACTGAACAAAGATGAAGAATGATCATAAAAACTCATTCATATGTCCGTGCTTCGCACGGACATCATTCTTTCTGTTTTACCTTCTTCGGTCTGGTGTTGATACTGTCCCTGAAGATGAAGAACCTCCACCACAGGAACTCCAGTATGAAGTTCTGGACCATAATGAAGAACAGTACCGCATATACATACCATCCTCCGAAATCATCAATTAGAGTGGCGCCGGTCATAGCGTACATCAGCCACGCTGAATACGGTATGAACAGTGCGTAGAACAAAACGACAAAGGACATTGCTTTCGGTATGTTATTCACTGAACGGAATGTGAATCGGCGATTTATCGTGAAATTGTATATCACAGATAAGATAACGGCAATGATATACGAGAACCATGGACTCCAATTTGTCAGTTCGTTCATTACGGCGAACGACGCCATCTGTATGGCGGCGGCACCCAGTGAAAAGCCGAGGAATTTGAGGAACATCATTCCCTCGTTCAATTTCTGATTATTTCCTTGGTTCTCTTCCATTGGTGTGACCAGCGTTGATTGTGTCGAACTTCGCATTCACTTCCGCTTCTGCGAGCATCCGGACAGACGGGTGAGCCTTTGTTGCTTTATATCGTTGTTGATTTCATTTATAAACTGAAAAGGTAGTCCCGGGCGGATTCGGACCGCCGTCGCCGGCTCCAAAGGCCGGCATGATTGACCACTACACCACGGGACTGCGATTTCCCTTTAAAGTGGAGAGGATTATAAAATCTTCGTATCCTTTTCTCAAATTAACGCCAATTCGGACGCTTTCAGCAAAACTTTATAAAACGTATGAGCATCGTGTGCCTTGATACAGATGACCGATGACGATTACTTATCACTGCTGGACAGGGCGAAGAACTGTCTCCCCGAAACGATAGAAGGGCATGAGCGTTTCTCTCTTCCCGAAATAGATGTTCTGCAGGAAGGTAAAATAACCGTCATAAGGAATTTCATTGACATAACCGATAAACTGAGAAGGGATCCGCAGCATGTCCTCCAATACCTTTTACGAGAATTAGGGAC
>WQXR01000111.1 GCA_009784745.1 Methanomassiliicoccaceae archaeon
GTTTCCGTATCTTTAGGAGCATTCTCATTTCCTTCAAAAGCAGTTACCGCTAAACTGTTGATATCTATCTTCAGAACTTGTGTAAGAAGGTCATAGCTCATCTTTATTGAGCCTTCTTTGAAGTAATCGCCTAATGACCAGTTGCCTAACATCTCGAAGAATGTTAAATGTGTTGCATCGCCGACCTCATCAATATCTCCGGTCCTCAAACATTTCTGATAATTCACCAATCTTTTTCCGGCAGGATGTTTCTGACCGAGAAGATAAGGAACTAGAGGATGCATTCCTGCTGTTGTAAAGAGAACAGTAGGATCATTCTCCGGTATCAGTGATGATGACGGTATGTGTGCGTGTTCACGTTCTTTAAAGAAATTGACGTACGCGTTCCTGAGGTCTTTAGCATTCATTGGCGCTGTCATAATAATTCATGGATATAAACAATCCCGAATGCGATGTGCATTCGGGTGCATATCATGCTGTCCTTTTGCTGTACATGTTCATCGCGTCGTTCAAGGCAGCGTTCACGTCGCCTTTAGCGACGTGAACGAACTTTCCTGAACTTTTAAGATCGTTCAGAGGTCTCGGTCCTATTTCTTTTACGATAACTATGTCAGCATCCTTTAGCGATATGATACGGTCTGCGATGTTTTTCGTATGTGCGTTACCGTAAACACCGCCGTGATGTTCCACTTTTATTATATCGGCCTCAGCGATGTTGTTGTCAGTAATGATATAAGTTCTGAATGATGAGGCATTACCGAATCCGCCGTTTATTGTTATTCCGTCATCGGACGCGACAGCAATTCTGACATGATCCTTTTCAGCATTCATCGTGTCTTCGTTTGCATAAAGCGGCCCGCATCCGGAACCGCATGCGCCCGTTCTTATGAATTCATTTGATCGGTCATTATCCAATGATCCGACGGCGTCTGCGCGGCACTGCCTGCAATGTCTCATCATTTTAACGGAATCGGAACATATGTTCATGAGATGTTTTCTTTCTTCAGGAGTAGGCGCTCTCAATTCAGAGAATTTCGTTCCTTCCACAGGTATCAACGGTAAGATATTGACGATGTAAACATTCATCGTTTTCACGAATTTAACAAGATCGGGTATGTGAGCATCGTTAACTCCGGGTATCAGAACAATGTTCACTTTCACTAACATTCCGAGATCGATACATTTTTTTATCCCGCTCAACTGATTTCTCAATAACCGTTCGGATGCTCCTTTGCCTGTGAGCTTCGCTCCGTTCCATATCACGAGGTCATATATTTTTTTCGAGATATCAGGATCATAAGAGTTCATCGTAACTGTAACAAAACGTACGCCTGATTCGTATAATCTCTCAGCATATTCGGAAAGCATCAGTCCGTTCGTTGAAAGACATAACGCAAGATCGGGGAACTCTTTGTTTATCAATTGAAGCGTTTCCATTGTCTCATCGTTAGCTAAAGGATCCCCCGGACCGGCAACAGCAACGACACTCAGTTCAGGTATCTTTTCCTTGACGATACGAACTTTATCAACAGCCTCTTTCGGCGTAAGCAGTTCGCTTGTTACTCCGGGTCGTGATTCATTGCTGCAATCGTATTTTCGATTGCAGTAGTTGCATTGAATGTTACATCTCGGAGCAACGGGAAGATGCATTCTTGCATATTTCTTATGAGCATTCTCATTGTAACAAGGATGTGTTCTCAATAATTCCGAGACCTTTTCATTCATAACAAAGGCGTACACGCGCACGTATGTATATTATCATTTCATTCATACAAATGAAAAAGCATGGAAATTGAGCACATATTATCGGGAATAAATGATCATGCACCGGTCGCCAGGCGGAGCCTGGCGGAATATATCGATTCAAATGATCTTACATACCGCACACGAAGCAACCATGTATGTGAATTAACACGTAATGAGATAGATATTCTGAATAACATATGCGAAGAACGTGAGAAACTAACGTTAAGATTACCGATAATGGTGATGACAGATACATCCTTCACGGAAAGCGTCTGGAAAATAGAAGGAAGAACGGAAGTATCCGTTGTTTCAAAGTTATTATCAAAGAGATCGTTACGAGATGATCTTATCCATCTGTATCATCCGCATTTAAGAGAATTGCAGAAAATGTTACCGAATTCTGTTACGGTGTTGTTCGTACCTTGAATGTCTCATGGTTGGAAACTGTGAGATTTTTACTTATTTGTTGTAAATAATTACACCGGTTCTCAATATGTCGAACATGAACGACGCTTCATTGTTCTTATTCGTCTCATACTCTTCCGGTGTGACCACTAGGATATCCATTGGTATCGGAACATCCAGGAGTTTGCGGAGAATAGCAGGTGCGCGTCTGTAATATGTCAATTCTGTATCCATCACAACAAAGAGATCAAGATCACTGCCTTCTTTTGCAGTTCGGTTCGCGACAGATCCGAAGATAACGACCATATGGGGATCGAAATCACTAACGATCCTCTTTACGATGTTGTCGACGAGATTGTAATCGAACATATGCCCAACGCAACGCCATCGTCGTTCTCATTAATTATGTTCATCACAAATCCATGCGAAAATGCCCTGTTATTCGGGATGTAATATACATGTAGTACACATGTTTCAAATACATAGGCGACTTTTTCTCAATTGTGATAAAAAATGGCAACAAGCTCCTTTGATGAGATGATGGTCATCGATACGCCGGAAAAGGCAAGAAATTTAGAAGCCGCATTTCTGGCGGCGGAGAAAAGAGGCCCGCTGGTACTCGAAGGTCCGGACATTGATGAGATACTCGAACGCGGAAGAGAATTCCGCAGAAACAATCCCAACTGGTTCAAAGAAGCGGCTGCAAAAGCGAAAGAGAGGGCCATAGCGAGAGGGGAGGACATTTCCGACATAATGGGTGAATGATCTTTTTCCCAAATGCTCAATGAAAAGAGTTGTTGGTAATTCATGTAAGATAGTGATAACTAAAGAGATGGTCAGATGAGAACAGAGATACACCAATTAAGTGAACTGATGAATGAAATGGATGAAAAGGAACTTTCATTTCTGTTGAATGATTTCAAATGCTCCAGAAACAAAGACAGCGAATACTTTCTCAAGAAGATGGCAAAGAAACACGAGAAGAAAGACATCTCAAGAACGTATCTTGTGATAGATCCGGATGAAGATACGATCATGGGATATTACACATTGGCATTAAAATGTCTCAGTTTCGACGGTCAGGATGTAGATCCCGGTCTCGCTGAACAGATGAATTTGAAAGATAATGTGGCACAAGCCTACCTTATCGGGCAATTGGCGAGGTCAGATGAAGCGAAAAAAGGTTCAGGAGGCGTGATGATCGATGAGGCGATAAAAACATTCATCGGCGGCAAAAAGAAGTTCGGGTGCCGCATGGTACGTTTAGATTGCCGCGATGAATTGATCGACTACTACAGATCCAATGAATTTCAACTCATAGGGAAGAATTTCAAGAAGGATCTGAATCAAATGGCAACGTTCATCTGATCGTATCGTACAAAGAACGGATCGTTTTTACAAAACAATATATCGTTATCACAATAAAGAACGGCAGAGCGGATGCTCTGCCTCGGGAACACCGCCGGAGGCGGGGTGTTCCCATAAAAAATATCAAAAATCAATATGCCGCCACAGGCGGCATAGTTACGTTGTCAGAGTATGCAGATCATAATGTAGTATACATGTAGCACCAATATTCAAATAGATAAGCGACTTTTTCTCAATTGTGATAAAAAAATGGCAACGAGTTCATTCTATGAGATGATGACCATCGATACACCCGAAGCGGCAAGGAATCTTGAGGCAGCTTACGAAGCGTACCTTAAGAACGGTCCGCATGTGATCAAAGGCCTGACCATGAGTGAAAAACTCAAAGAAAGTGAGAA
>WQXR01000112.1 GCA_009784745.1 Methanomassiliicoccaceae archaeon
ATAAATCGAAAGACACAAGACCCGTACACTCGATCGAAACATAAATGCTCTGAACAGGTTCTTATCGGACATAACATTAGAAAGAACAGAACGGGTCTATGATTTGTTCAACACAGTCAATTACGTGCGACCTTATTTTGACAAGGGACCTGACGGATACCAACAACGGGATGATGTTCATGTTTTGTGTTTTGACAATAATTTATGTATCATTTGATACAATTAAATATGTTGAATATGATACATAAAAGAATATATGAAAATAAGCGAGATAATAAAGCACATCAGAGATGGCCTTGCATTAAGCCAGAATGCCTTTGCGGGAACGGTCGGCGTTGACAGATTGGCTGTCACGAGATGGGAAAATGAACGATCCGTTCCGAACAGGATCGCTCAAATGAAAATATATGATATTGCCAAAGAGAACGGCATTGAACTGTTCGACCGTCTTTTGCAGGATCTTCCGGAACACGCTGAGAATGAAAGAAAGATCATCCTTTATCACGGTTCGAAATCAGGCATTGACGGAAATATCAGACCGATAAGCCGTACGCGGTGTGATTTCGGAAAGGGATTTTACATGGGAACACGGGCGCATCAGCCGCTGACGCTTATCCACTCTTTCGAGAAGGCCGCTTTGTATGTTGTTGAACTTGATCTCACTGACCTGAACGTATTGCACGTTCCCACGGGTATCGAATGGGCCATGCTTGTCGCTTATCACAGAGGTATGCTGGAACGGTGTAACGGATCGGTGTTGTACAAAAGATGCGAAAGGATGCTCACGGGATATGATGTTGCATCGGGCAGCATCGCGGATGACAGAATGTTCTACGTTCTGGACAGATTTTTCATGGGCGATATAACTGACAAAGGATTAACGGAATGCTTATCATCACTGGATCTCGGGAAACAATATGTTGCATTGAACGAGAAGGCCTGCGGCCGCATAAAGATACTTGAGAAACATGAGATATCGGAACTGGAACGGTTGTTCCTTCGTGATATGAGCGAACGGAACAGGAGACACGGAATAGAAACGGCGAACGACATCTGCAGAACTTACCGCCGCGAGGGAAGATTCTTCGATGAGATACTGAGGGATGCGGAATGATGCCTGATGCGCTGAAGATTCATTTATGCGATATCCAAGGCAGACTGTTCGAACTCTCACTGAAGATGGGATTTGCCAGTGAGACGTTCATAAACGTATTCATGAGGTCAAGGTGCGCCGAAGATTATGATATGATCCATCATAAATTGCAATGGATGGGCGAGTCGTATCTCATGGAGGAAGTGATCGACGAGTGTACAGGAAAACTTGTCGTCGGTGAGCAATATTCGAAGGAAGAGATGTATTGGATAGGATACGCATACAGATATTGGCATTTTCTTACCGGTGAAAACAGTAAGGCGATATCGAAACAAGTGCCGGCGAAAGTGATGAGGAACGGATACGAAGGTTTCCACACTGAAGATATATCACTTGCGATCGAGGATCTTAAACAGGTCGCGAAACTCGGGAACCGTTAGTCATATCTTCCTGCGCGGCTTCCCGCAAGACAATTTTCCTTCCGGACACGGTCCTCGTACACACGGCGGTCCTGCCTTTGAGAAGATCGCCGGCGATATTTCCTTGCATATCTTTAACATCTGATCGGCCATCTCGCGTATCTCGCTTTGAGCGCGATCGCAGCAACGGAGCGAAAAGAAATGTAACAGTTCGCGCGCGTTCATTGTTATCGTTATATTTGTTGTACAGCCGTTCGGCAATACGTAACGGGCATCCTCCGCCGGCACACGTTCTGATAATTTTCTGTACGTTGACCATATGTCGGACATCATCTTTTCATACATCTTTAAAGAATCCGGATCTTCCTTTATCGTCCCCGGGATCACATACGTCGGTTCTTTCAGTGAAACGTATCTTTGACTTTGCTGCGAGAATGACGCGATGCGGTGTCTTACCAACTGATGCGTCAATGCTCTTGAGACACCTTCCGCGGAGAATGTGAAAACAGCATGTTCAACGACAGAGTGATGTCCCATGCCGACTATCTTCGAAAGTATCGCATCCGGATCTTTGATGTCATTCATCAACTCGTGCGACGGTCTTTCCGAGTAACATGAATTGCCTGCCGATGCGCATATCACATCGGCATCATGTGTATGTGCCAGCAGCATTATTTTCATTCATCTCCCTCCTTCATTCCGGTCCACAGTTCCGCTCTTAACGAATTCATCATTTCCATATCCATTAACGTTCTCAGCCTTATCTTTCTTATGTCCTCTCCCGCTAACAGCAAAGCGATGCCTTCTACGTGACCGTCACCGATAACGACGATAATGTTCTCATACTTTTCCGCTGCGACCGCTATTTTCTCAGCCATATGAACGTTCCTTTCGTCTATCAGTTTTCTGACCAGCGTAGGATATTTTCTTCTCATATCAGCAAGATATTCTTTTTCGTTCTCCGCAAATTCTTCAACGGCGGCATCGGCCTTCTTCTTTCTTCTGAATCTGTCGCCTATCATTGATAAATTAAATCTCATTCTCTCGAAGAACGGCATCTCATCCCAAACTTCCTTCATCGTTTGATTTGCGTCCTTGTCAATGAATTCTATCACTGCGCCGATCGTCCTTCCCATTTCCGCCGCCGCGACGAATTCCGCTCCCACCTGCGATCCGTATTCTTCGGCCATGCTTTTCTGATATTTCGCCATGTTCCTGTACGCACGGTCATGGCCGCTCCATCTCTTTTCATCGGTTGATGATATTGCGTTATATCTTGACTCGTCCAATTCAATAAGGACGGCATCAGGCCAGATGTTCTTCACGATGAACGATACTGGTTCCGCGATCCTGAAAACATGACCCGTTCCGAGAAGAGTTATCATCGTGCGCCATAGGCAACATCTTTTTTTAATTGTTTGTGTCTGGCGTTACCGTGAAGAGCAGATATGAACTGGTAGTTTTCGACATGGACGGTGTTCTGATAGACCACATAAGTTCCTGGACATGGGTGCACGACAAAATGAACGTTAATAATGATGAGGCGTTCCGCTTGTTCAAAGAAGGGAAGATAACGGAAACGGAGTTCATCCGCCGTGACGTGGGATTGTGGCTTGGAATCAATAAGAACATGAATATACGCGAGATCGTGAATTCTTTGCATGATATCCCGCTGATAGGCGGCATACAGGAGACCGTTGCCGTGCTTTCTCATTATGGTATCCGATCCGTGATAGTGAGCGGCGGCATAGATAAAGCAGCTGAGATGATATACAATGAGTTCGGATTTGACGGCTATGAAGCGAATACCATCTTAACGCATCCGGACGGAAGACTTACCGGAGAAGGAAAAGTGAACGTCGATCTTACCGACAAAGGAATAGTGACAAAAAAATTCATGAAAAGATATGGTGTTCGCAAAGAAGGAACGGTCGCCGTCGGTAATTCTTTTACGGACGTTAAGATGATGGAAGCGGCGGGACTTGCGATCGCGTTCAATCCTATTGACGATGAGGTCGTCAAAGTTGCCGATCACGTCATATACAGTAAGAACTTATCAGACATTCTGGATATCATCCTCGAGATCGAGGACGGCGTATGATCTCTTCCTGAATTTTCCGTATATTCTTACGATATCCCTTGCTTCTGCTGTTCCGCGTCGTAACATGCGGCTCTGTATCTTTATCGAATGCACAGAACAGTCCATGTCATCGAAACTCAGTATATCTCCGATCGTGAATTCATCGTCCGGCGATGACGGTACTGTTTTTGAGTATGTCCTTCGGTCGTCGTTTATTGATACTTTCACGTCGATCATATCAAAACGTATCCCCCATACTGTTTTAA
>WQXR01000113.1 GCA_009784745.1 Methanomassiliicoccaceae archaeon
CAATACGCCGTCGTCCTCGAAACTATCTTTTTCGTTGAAGATAAAAGGTGCGGAAACAATGAACATCAATGCTATCGCCAAGGATGCGAAGACCACCTTTGTTCTTTTCACGCCCCCCCCCCCTCCCCTCTTTTTTATCAATATCCTTTACCATAATATTCATTCCTTCTCTTTTCTTGCCGCTTCTCTCCCGTGTCACAAGCATTGTCTTTCGAACATCATTATGAATAATATTTTGCAGAAACGTGTGACATCGTTATCTACGATAACGGACATAACTTATTTAACAAGACCGCACACGGGATTTATTTTTTATAAATGTGCGGCCAGAAAAAACCCCTTCTTCAGTTGGTGGATGAATGGTTATCGTGATCAGTCCTTGCCGTGATGTCTTTCCTGTCCCTGAATGTACTCGCGAATAGATCTTGCGGATACTGTTCCGGCAGTTCCGATATAGTATCCGGATGACCAGATATGGCCTTTCCACAGCTGTTTCTTCAACTCGGGGTGTTTTAGGTACAGCTGTCTTGCGGAAACCCCTTTCAGTAATTTGACGATGGTCGCCGGAGATGTTATCGGCATGGCGGAGATGAAAAGGTGAACATGATCCTCCATGATCTCCATGGCCATAAGGTTCCAGTTATTGCTTGCGCAAATGGTCCTGAGTATCAGTGCAAGATCGTCCCCGACGCTTCCGACGAGTATTGATCTGCGGTACTTGGGACAGAACACGATGTGGTAGTTCAGGTTGTAAACGGCGTTCCCGGTCTTCCGCACTTCAGAATATTCATCAAAATCTACCATATGGTATATACAATATGCGTTAACATATAAATACACATATCTATTATTACTTACTTACCTGGTAATATGACCAAGATGATCAGAACGGTAAGATACGAACTTCCGTACGATCAGGCATTGGTCGATACTGTTCTCATGGGAGTTAACGTATTCAGATTCTGGTCAGACCTTGCGTTCGAACACGGAACGTCCGGAAAGATCGATCTTCATCATTTGGGATATTACGTTGCACGTGAGTTGTTCCCTTCTTTCCAGTCAATGCTCATCCTTACCGTTCGTGATTCGGTGTCAGAGGCACGTAAAGCCATACGTACTAGAACAGGAGATAAGAACCCGATACTCAAAGCGCACAAAGGCAGAGGTCTGAGATACAACAACTGTTGCTTCGGTATGAAAAATGACGGTACGATATCAATATCAACGGTTGAAGGCAGAAAAAGGTACAAGATCACACCCGCACCCGGTTACGAGAATTGGTCATGTGAAGCGGCAACACTCAAACTATCCAAAGGAAGATGTTTCCTTCACTGCCAATACGAAACAGGATCACCACCAATAAAGGAATGGAAGAACTCAGACGTATTAGGAGTGGACCGCGGTATCAAGAACATAATAGCATGCTCCGACAACACAATAATGAACAGTAAACGCCTCAGAAATGTAAAAGGAAGATATCAACACGTTAAAGCAAGTTTACGATCAAAAGGCACCCGTTCCGCTGTACGGCGATTGAACGCAATAGGCGGAAGGGAGAACCGTTTCGTAAGGGATGTAAATCACTGCATAAGCAAACATCTTATCAATACAAAATACGGCGTATTTGTTCTTGAAGAACTCAAGAACATCAAGAAGAGCAGCGTAAAAGGAAAACTCGGAAAAACAATAAGGAAACTGATAGGCGGATGGTCATTCCGTCAATTGCAAACGTTCCTTGAATACAAGGCAGAAGCAGCCGGTAAACTTGTTGTATACGTAGATCCTAAACACACGAGCCAAAGATGCTCCTATTGCGGTCATACAGAAAAGGATAACCGCAAAGGTCATTCTTTTCGTTGTGTTAATTGCGGTTTCTCTCTGAACGCCGATCTTAACGCCAGCAGGAACATCGCCGAACTCGGTATATCCGTATTCGGCAGGGTTGCCAGTCAAAAACCCGTATGCTCTCAGCAATGATCGAGCAAGCCCCTCACTTCGGTGAGGGGTGTTTGACACGCATCTGTGTGACATTACTCATTATCTGTTGCTTTGCGTTGCATCTGTGATGAACTCGTCATTTGCTGAACGACGCGGTTTTATACCGCTGTTGCCATCGCTGTGACATGGATCCTCTCGTTTCCACGGCGGCCGCGTTCTTCAGATACAAAGGTAAGAACGTTGTCACGGAGAACGAATTCATCATGGGCATCTCCATGGACCTCAGATGGGTCACTCCGTCCAGCGCCGGAGAGTTGTTGTCATTACTTTTGGGTTACGGTCACCTGAAGAAGGACGGCGAATATCTCAGGCCGACGTTCGACGTCGGTGCCGTTGATGTTCCGCTGGGATTCAGGCCGCCCGCGGACATTCTTAAAAGTGCTTCGAACAGACCGGCGGATGTTCCCGACGGTGCTGTGAAACGGTCATCGGACGGGGATCTGTTGGCACGTCTCATGACCGTTGCCGAATCCGCCGGCATGAAGAAGAAGGATCTTATCGTCTCGGTGAATGCTTTGCAGAAACGCATCAACGTTGACATAGAGATCGCCGCTCTTCTGATGCTCAGGGAAAAAGGTGTCGATATATCCGGATATATCGGCAATGCCTACGAATTGATATCCAACAGATGAATCATCCTTTTTTGATGAAATTCTCTAATGTCATCTTCGTGCCGGCCGATCTGTTCGTTCCGACGCTTGCCTGAACAACTTCCGTTAGTTTGATGTTCAGCGCCCTCTCTATCTTCCTCATAAGTTTCTCATCCGGGACGAGATCGTTCGCTTCCACTTTTGCTATTATGCCCTTCTTTTCGAATATCGATGCGGCGAACTGTTCGATGTCCATACCGGCCGCGGTACGCGCCTCCCTTATCACCTTTCCGTAGTCATCGATTATTTCCACCGATCCGGTGGTCGCATACACGTCCTTTGTCTGCATCCGTTTCTCGCGTTTCTGTAATCTTTCTTCGATCACGGATGCACTGGGCGCAGGTGCTTCGGACCTGCCGCCCTGTGCCTTATATTCCTCGCCGAATCTCATACAGCTCTGGCACACATGAAGTTTGGTACCTTCTATGAACACCGGTCTCGTCGGTCCCGCGTCTTTTCCGCATAATTCGCAAAGCATCATTTTCCCCATACATTTTTTGATAATTAAATATAATCATATCTTTTCCGGATCCTTTTTTGAATTCTGATCAGAATGTTATGTTCTTTAAATGCAACTAATATTGTCTTATGCAATTATCATACAATTATTTCTTCTGTTCCGCAATTATAATTGCTTTTAATATGCCAGTCGAATAGGAAGATTAATAATGTATGTGCATTAATAGGAGTCAGTGGATAGGATATGAGCAACACTCACGATAAGGAATTGGCATCCGAACTTAAGGATAAGATACGTTCGCTGGAGGACAAGAATGCCAAACTTACGATAGAGATACAGGCCGCGGAACAAGAGAAACGTTCTGCGGAAAGTGAATTATACAGATCGCAGAAGGAACTTAAACGCCTGCGGACGGAGATGGAGCGTTTGAAGAACCCGCCGCTGATCATAGGCACGCTCAGGGATATCCTTTCCGAGGACCGTGTTGTCGTGAAAAGTTCCACCGGTCCCGATTTTATTGTTTCCGTATCGGATTTCGTACCTAAGAAGGATATGATCCCCGGTTCACGTGTGTCGATGAACAAACAGACGCTTGCCGTCATGGATGTTCTTCC
>WQXR01000114.1 GCA_009784745.1 Methanomassiliicoccaceae archaeon
TGCCTCTGATTGGGGTTATCGAACTGAGATTTAGCAAGGAGGGTTAAGTCGTAACAAGGTATCTGTAGGGGAACCTGCAGATGGATCACCTCCTACGCAGGGGTGGGTTTATCCCACCCCTCAAACAAAAATAAGCGTAAAAGATTGCAAGGAACACCAATGAAGTGTTCTCGCAATTCCTAAGGCAGCTTACCATGCACTAAAGGTAGCATCGAACGTCATTCGCATCATATATTTTCGGATTTTAGTGAGCGTACGCCTTGTTCAAAGAAAAGATATGTCGGTTTGTAACCGGTCATGTTAATATCGACAAAAAATCCATTATAATGGAAAATTTCATGCATATCGAAGAAAATATCCATTACAATGGATAATTTAGTGTATATTGAAGAAAAAATCCATTACGATGGATAAATTTTATATTGTAGCAGATAATATCCATCATAATGGAAACAACAGAGAAGATAGTACTTCGTGAAGATTATCTGAAAAGGCTGAGAGATGGAAAAGATCGCACAGACACGGTCAAGATAATAACGGGCGTGAGAAGATGCGGCAAATCCACCCTTATGAAACAATATGCGGATGAACTGAGAGTCTCAGGTGTAGATGACGACAGAATATTTTTTATCGATTTTGATTCGGAAGAGTACCAGGATATCATAGATTACAAAGAGGTTCAAACGATATTACGCAACAATGTGGACAAGAAGAAAAGGACCTATGTCTTTTTCGACGAGATACAGAGGATAAACAAATGGGAGAAGAACATCAATTCATTATTGACGGACTATGATGCAGACATATACATAACCGGATCGAACGCTTATCTGTTGTCATCTGAGCTGGCAACATATCTGTCCGGCAGATACATAGAAATAAAGATGCTCACTCTTTCGTTCAAAGAATATCTCGTTCTCAATCCGGTCTCCAATGAAAAGGACATAAACCTCAGGTTCGAGGAATATCTGAGATACGGATCGATACCTATGATCAGGCCGGATCTGAGCAGTGCGGAGTACATAAAAAGTCAGCTCGAAGGAATTTATAACACGATCTTGGTGAAGGATGTTGTTACCCGTCTCAAATTGAGAAGTATCGAAGGCATAAAGAGGATATCCATGTTCCTGTTCTCGAATGTCGGGAATCTGACCAACATCAGTAATATAGCGGATGCGGCAGGCATGTCCTCGACATCGGTCAAGAAATATGTGACCGCGATGGAAGAAGCATATCTCTTCTATCGAGTGAACAGATATGATGTCGTGGGAAAGAAGATACTGATGAGCAACGACAAGTACTACGCCTCCGACACAGGAATAAGAAATCTGATGATAGGCAGAGGATACGGAGCTGACAAATGGAAACTGCTCGAGAATGTTGTTTACCTTGAGCTGATAAGGAGGGGATACAGCGTCGTTGTCGGAAGTTATAAGGATCGAGAGATAGATTTTACTGCGACCGGTCTGAACGGAATAGAGTATTATCAGGTGGCGCAGAGCATCGATGACCCGAAAACAGCGGAGAGAGAGGCCAGAGCTCTCGACGGTGTGAATGACAACTATCCAAAAACAATAATCACGACCGACCGTGTGAGAAATGACCCGGGGAAAGGAATAAGACATCTCAACATAATAGATTGGATATTGGAAAGATGATCATGAAATGTTTTGAAAAAAGGTGCTGATGATGATCAAAGGAAGAAAGAAGGGAGCAGGCATGATGTTCCTCTTATGGTGCGCAGCACCCGTGACCTTCTTAGCATATTCTATAGAACATGAAACGGAGATGTTCTTTTTGATAACGTTACTCACGAGCGCACTGATAATGGCCGCAGGTATCGCTATATATCTGGGTCATGTGAATCTATTAGCAGGTTTCAATACCATGGATCCGAAGGAACGGGCTAAATACAATGTTGAAAAGTTGTCCTCGTTCATGGGAATATGGTTGGTGCTGATGGCATTCGTCATGTTCTTTACAACGTTCGCCGCATCCGTGTTCATGTCCGAATTCGCGGTTGTAATAGTATTCACTGCTGTAATTACGGTAATGACATTCTTCGCGGTCATTTACGCTAACGGTAAAAAGTTCATTGCGTGATCTTTCCGAAAAGATGCGTAGGTTCACAACCGGTCACGATAACATCAGCGAACGATCCTAGCTTACAGATATCAGACAATATCACCGGTCTGTAATTTCCTGTTCTGGCGATCATCGTTCCGTTCTTACCCTCTTCAGTAACGAGAACGCGAACCTTTTTTCCGATAAGTTCGGAATTGCGGTTGTGCGCTTCATCAAACCTCATTGCCGTTATCTCACGGGAACGTTCCTTACTTGTACGGCCATGTATCTGTTCCATTAACGATGCTTCGGTACCGGGTCTTGAAGAGAAGCGTGTAACATTAACGGTATCCGGCGAAGCGTTACGTATAAGTCCCAAACTTTTTCTGTGATCCTCATCCGTTTCTCCAGGAAATCCTGTCATCAGGTCTGTTGATATGCTGATGTCATTGTGTCTTGAACGCATTCTGTTCACCATATCAACAAATTCGGATGAGGTATATCGGCGATTCATTCTTCTGAGGACGTCATCACTCCCGCTTTGTACGGGAACGTGAACGAACCTGTAAACGCGGTCATCGTCCATAACATCCATCAGTCTTTCCAAGATATTGTCAAGACCTTCCGGATTCATCATCCCTATCCGGATACGATATTCGCCTTTTGTTGTTAACAAACTTCCAATAAGATCCGGAAGCGATGTTCCGGTATCCGATCCGTAGCATGCGGTGTCCTGCGCAGTTATTAAGATCTCTTTGCAGCCGCGTTTCAAAGCGTTCAGGAATTGTTCTTTGATCTCCGACACAGGATAACTTTGTAAACGGCCTCTTGCAAATTTTGTGATGCAATATGCACAATCTCCGAGACAGCCCTGAGCAATTGGTATTATGGCGGATACGCGGGTGTCGCAGTTGGTACCCGCGTCCGATGTGCATGTATCCTTTTCACCATTGCCGTATCCGTATCTTTCCGTCACCTTTTCGGAAATGGTATCATATGAACCTGGAGGTATTACAAGAGAGTTCGGAAGTCTTATGGAAATTCTCGATCTCTGAACGTTCGCCATGCATCCTGTTACAATGATATCTTTATTCATTCTCTTCAGTTCGGAGATACGTTCTATCATTCTTTTCTCGGTGGTATCAATGACGGTACAGGTGTTCAAAATAACGATATCAGCATTCTCGGCACTGTCGGAAGGAGAATGACCCAGTACTTTCATTTTTTCAGATATCTGAACGCCTTCGCCGTAATTCATCGTGCAGCCGTAGGACTCGACGAAATATTTCACGTGATCACTTTTTTTTCATTACTTCGTCGGCGCATCCTGCGTGACAGAGCCGAACGCGGTCGTACCGGAGATGTTCGTTATCTTCACTTTTACTTTGCTGCCCTTCACGGTACCGGGGACGATAACAAGGTAATTCATCATCTTCCCTACGCCGTCGCCTTTCTTCCCCACATCGTGAATGAGGATCTCAATGACATCTCCTGCCCTCAGTTCCGATGAGGATTCGCTTTTTGATGTCTTTTTTGCGTTGACAGGTCTCCGCGCACCGCACGCTTCGCATTCCAAGACATGAGTTCTTCCCTCTTTGCTCATGTGCGTATCCGGAAGTCCGCATTCCGAGCAGATGACGAA
>WQXR01000115.1 GCA_009784745.1 Methanomassiliicoccaceae archaeon
CCCGCGTCAGGCTTTGGGGAAATCATATCACCCACCCCGAAGTCAGCATCATACATCGAAAAGAATTTCCGTTCCCACGTAAAACTCGTTCACTGCCTTCAATCCTGTCTTTTCCCTTATATGCATCCTCTGGGTCTGGCCGCAGCAGTGGTTCAGGTACGGTACTATCCTTTTTCCGATGAGTAACTCTGCCGTTCCGTATGCTTCCTCTTTGTTCTTTTTCATCAGATGCAGCCCGCCGATGACCGTCGAGACCTTTTTTCTTGTTCTTTCCTCGACATACGATATCATATCGGAAAGTCCCCTGTGGCAGCACCCGCATATCAGTATTGCGCCGTTCTTTGAGAGAAGAACAAGCGAGTTCTCTTTGATCCCGTCCTGCGGCACACCGGTGATGAAAAGATTTTCCGATAACTGCGTCCATTCATCCGCGACGGTGATGTTCATCTTTTTTACGTCCTCCGACGGCATCGACGGAAGTCCTGCTCTTCTTATCGGGATCCCGAGGAATTTCGTCTCTCTCGCTCCTTCGTATCCGGGCGGCAATATCACATCCAGCTGCTTGCTTCTCTTCTCCATGAGCGCCGGCAATCCTCCGATGTGATCCGAATGCATGTGCGAAATGACCACACGATCTATGGAATCTGTCGTCACGTCCAAATGATCCATGTTGTGCGTCAGATAGTTCCCCCGAAGGCCTGTATCAAAAAGAGTTCTTTCGTTGTCAACATCGACCAGTATAGCGATACCTTTTGCACCTATCAGCGACGTTGACGGTAAAGAACCTTCATCGTACACGCTGAGAACTCTCGCTTTCATGCTACGCCCGTAAGGAAAGCGCACGTATTACCTTTTCTTCTTTGCGATCGCTTCCTCGTACAGCGAGATGTACGCATCCACGGATCTCGGTATTGAGTATTCTTCCGCTGTCCTGCGTGCATCTGTGCGCATGGTATCCGGCGCCGAAAGACACTTTTTCATCGCTTCCGCGCATCCTTCCGGTGACGGTTCATACAGATAGCCGTTCTCTCCGTCCCTGATGAAGTCGACGAAAGCGCGGCCGTTGGTACATGCCACGGGAAGTCCTGCGGCCATTGCGTTCATTATCGCCAGACATTGTGCTTCGTAAACTGATGATGACACTGCGGCATCCGCCGCCGCATAATGTAACGGCAATTCCTCATCCGGAACGAATCCCGTGAAGATCACCTTATCATTCAGTCCGAGCGAGGCCGTGAGATCTTTCAGTTCCTTCTCCAGCGCCCCGCGGCCGACTATCATTAATACAGTATCATCATCCATTTTCGTAAATGCGTTCAGGAGAACATCCATCTGTTTCTCCGGCGATAGGCGGCCTACGTGAATTATAACTTTCTTATTGACGATGTTGTGCCTTTCCCGTATCACGGTGCCGTCGTTCCCCGGTCTGAACGTTTCCGTGTCAATACCTGTGGGTATTATCCTGATGTCGTCCGGTTTGACGCCGTTGTCGAAAAGTTCCTTTGCTATGGACGGTGTCTGCGCCACCGAAAGGTCGGCCCATTTGAACAGCCTGCGGAAATATGTCCATGTGAAATTGACGGAAATATCTGCGGGAAGAGGAGAATAATCGGCAACGAAATCCCATACGGGCGTGTGGAACGACAGAACAACAGGTTTTTTCAACAATTTTCCCGTGGCTATCCCTCTGACCGCCATGAATCCGAATCCTTGGATGTTTATCACATCCACATCCGCATCCTTTATCTCGAATATCGAGTCGGACGGAAATATCGGTAAAAAATAGCCGATGGCGTCAACTCTCATCGCCGGGATATAATGAACACCGTCCATTCTTTTTCCTTTCCCGGGGTCGGGAGCGATCAGCAATACCTGATGTCCTCTCTTCGCCAATTCGCCTCTCAGGAGGTCTATTGCATCGACCACTCCGTCCTTGTTCGGGTAATGGCTGTCGACCAGCATCGCTATCTTCATTTTGTACCTTGGTGCGGGAACGCTCGTATACGCTTAATGCTTTCTCTCGAAAAGCGAAACGGGTATGTCGTTGCCGATCCTGTGTGCTGTTTCGTATGACATCCCGCCTGATGACAGCGAACTCAGTACCTTCTTCGGTACGGTGTTTATGCTCATCACCGCCCCGGGTCTCTCAGGGTCGTCTATGTAGTCGGTCTCGAGCATGAATCTTTGACCTTTGTTCAGTGCCTCACGCAACGAACTTTTCGAAGCGGGTATCGACGGCATTATGCCGTATGTCTCATCGTCGCGGACAAGCGGCGGCGAGAAATGTTTGATGACCATCCCGGGATCGAGTGACGACGATCTTGCCATTTTTGATAATTCCTTCATCAGTTCGGGCGAACCGGATTCGCAATGCACAATGACCGGACAGCAATTCTCCGATGCTAATTCCATTCCATACATCAGTATCCTGTCGGATGCTTCTTTTATCTCTGCGGACACCGGAAAATGCGGTCTGCCGATCTCGCCTATCGCTTCCGCTTTGCCTTTTGCGATAAGATCGGACGCGATGTTCATTCCTTCCTTCATTATCTTCTCCGCTCTTTCGATGCCGAAACGTTCGGCCAGTGATAAAATGAGAACCGGATACGGACCAACTGCGGTGTTGATCCTCAATGATGTCATCTCCTTTGCACGGTCGGCCATCGATATCGTTACGTTGTATGATCTTCGGATGTCTTCCGCGTCCGATACCTGTATGTCCCTGTACGGTAACGTCACCAGCGTGAGGCCCGTTCCTCCGGCACTTTCGAACTCCTTCAACGCATCGATATTGCGGCCTCTCGGGTCGAGATGAATGTGATCGTCGTATATCGGTACCTTCTCCACGTTCGAAGCAACGCAGACAATGTAATTATATGTTGTTCGGTGCTAACGTAACCGATGGATCAGAACTCAAGGTTCCTGCTGAAGGCGTTCAGACGTTACTACAAGTCGAACGCTCCCGTTCTTCCGGAGCGTTTCGGACGGCGTGAGTTCGGTTTCATGTTCTTCGACCGGACGTTCGTACAGAGACACATGGGTTTCTCGAAGGCCGACGACATACGGAGATTCCTGATAGCGCAGGTGCCGTCGCATTGTTACTACTCAACTGCGTACTACAGACAGCCTGACGCACCGACGATGGAGGAGAAGATGTGGCTGGGTGCCGATCTCGTGTTCGACCTTGACGCGGATCATCTCAAAGGCGCCGAGAATATGACGTACTCCGAAATGCTGCTGAGAATAAGGGAGGAGATGATAAATCTCGTTGACTCGTTCATATGCGGCGACCTTGGTTTCACTGAAAAAGAGGTGAGCATCGTTTTTTCCGGGGGCAGGGGATATCACGCTCACGTCTCATCGCCGAAAGTACTTTCGCTCGGGTCGGCGGAAAGAAGGGAGATAGTCGATCATGTAACGTCAAAAGGACTTAGCATGGACTGGGTGTTCCCCGAAAAAGGTACTGTTATGTCGTCATCCGTCATCAGAGGAAGAATGCTTTCGAATGTTTCCGTCGACCGGCTGATACCCGGCCCGGATTCCGGCGGATGGAGGATGAGGATGCGCAACGGTCTGATGGCCGTTGCGGATGATGTTGTTTCGATGGATCCGAAAGAGTTAAAGAAACGGTATCCGAGCATCGGAAAGA
>WQXR01000116.1 GCA_009784745.1 Methanomassiliicoccaceae archaeon
GCGCATGGTATCTATTATTAAGAGCATATGTGTTATCGTCTCTATGGGCAAGAAGAGATGGAAGGACCGCAAGGATGGTTATTATCTTTATGATGCGGACCCTATGCACAAGTTCATGCCTTTCTTAATGCCTAAGCGGACGGAGTCCGAAGTATATCTTACGGAGACGATAGATATGACGGATGTCCTCGCATATTTGGAAGAAAGGAAAAAGATCGAAGGGAACAGCGTGACGCTGTTCTCATTGCTGATGGCGGCCGTTGTGAGAACTTTCGCAATGCGGCCTACGCTTAATAATTTCATTGCGGGATATCGCCTTTATCGCAGGCATAAGATAGATATCGGATTCGTGGTGAAGAAAGAATTTTCTGACGAAGGTTTAGAAACCGTTGTCAGGATCGCATTCGATCCGTCCATGACGGTAACGGAGATAAGCGACAAGATGTACTCTCACGTAAAGGAATTCAGAACATCCGAGTCCGCCGGAACGGACAGCACAATAAAGACGCTTTCCAGGATGCCGCGTCCGATCACAAAATTCTTCATGTCATTCTTAAGATTCCTGAACTATTACGGAAAAGTTCCTAAAAGTCTGATAGATTCGGATCCTAATTTTGCTTCGTTATTTGTAGCGAACCTCGGAAGTCTGAAAGCAAAGGCACCGTTCCATCATCTGAACAACTGGGGTACGAACTCCATCTTTATGTCGATCGCAGCCGTTGAGGATCGTCTGTGCGTAATAGACGGTGAGATAAAAATAAGAAAATTCATGGATCTTGCGTTCACCGTCGACGAAAGGATATCGGACGGTTTTTATTTCATGAAATCGATACGCATGGTCAAGGAAATGCTTTCAGATCCCGCAGTATTGGAAATACCGTATACGGAGGTATCGGCTAATAATGGATGATGCACCATGGATGAAACATTACGGTAACGTTCCGTCCACATTGAAATATCCGGAAGGTACGTTGTATGATGTGTTGAAAGATGCGGCCACCGGTCAGGATGACAGATGTGCTTACGAGTTCATGGGCAAAAGGGTGCCGTACTCCAAACTTATGGCGGACATAGATATGGCCGCTTCGTCGTTAATTGCATTGGGTGTCGGTAAAGGCGACAAAGTTATGATATGCTTACCGAACACGCCGCATGCGGTGACGATGTTCTACGCTATCAACAAATTGGGCGCAGTGGCGGTAATGGTGCATCCGCTTTCCTCGAAGAATGAGATAGAATTCTATCTTAAAGATTCCGGAAGCAGGATCGCGATAACAATGGATCGTTTCTGCTGGGCGTTCGACGGTTTTGAAAGTGTGACACCATTGGAAAGACTCATTGTCGTGGATATCGCAAAAGGATTGAATCCTCTGCTGAAGTTAGTTTACAAAATAAAAACAAGGAATGCTCCGAAGGTTGTGATGAAAGACCACATGATACCATGGGAGGATGCCATAGAATTGGGATTCGGAAATGCGGAAAAAGCAGATACTTCCGCGAAAGACCTTGCCGTTATACTGTATACGGGCGGAACAACGGGAAAATCCAAAGGCGTATTGCTTTCGAACCTTAACTTCAATGCTACCGCTCTGCAAACATATAGGATGGGCGAGTACGAGATAACGGAAAAGGATTCGATGCTCGGTGTGCTGCCGATATTTCACGGTTTCGGATTATGCATCGGGATGCACATGACACTGATGCATTCAGCTAGACTGATACTTGTTCCGGTATTTTCGCCGAACACGTATGCAAAACTGATAAAGAAGAAAAAACCGACATTCATCGCCGGAGTTCCGACACTTTTCGAATTGATGATACGCAATAAGAGCCTTAACAGAACGAATCTCTCCTTCCTAAGGGGGATATTCGTAGGCGGCGATACGCTTACCGTCGAACTGAAACGCAAGGTTGACATATTCTTACAGGAACGCGGCTGCAAGTCAACAATAAGAGAAGGTTACGGACTGACGGAATGTGTTACTGCGTCCTGTCTTACACCTAAGTTCGAATACAGGACGGGAAGCATAGGCATCCCGTTCTCCGATACATTCTATAAAATTGTTGCAGTTGGTACAACAGAAGAGATACCGTACGGTACCGACGGAGAGATATGCGTCTCCGGCCCGTCCGTTATGATCGGGTATAACAACGAACCGTCCGAAACGGCAGATGTTCTCAAGACGCATGCTGACGGTAAACTGTGGCTGCACACAGGCGACGCCGGAATGATGGATGACGAAGGATTCATTTACTTCAGACAAAGGATAAAAAGAATGATAATCAGTTCCGGTTACAATATTTATCCGAGTCAGATCGAGAACGTACTGGATTCGCATCCTTTCATCCAGAGTTCATGTGTTATTGGTGTTCCTGATGAGGTTAGGATACAATCCGTCAAGGCATTCGTTGTTCTCAATGACGATGTGGAAACAAGTGACGCAACGAAGCACAAGATAACAAAATACTGCAAAGAGCACGTTGCCAAGTACGCAGTACCGTCGGAGATAGAGTTCATTTCCGAACTTCCCATGACAAAGGTTGGAAAAGTTGCGTACACAGAGTTAGAGAAAATGGAAATGGATAAAAAGGGTCTTTCTGCGAAAGAAGAATACAGCATATAGACTATTTAGGATATCCTAAACTTTATATCCTCATCACCGTTACGGTTATTTATGGCAACAGGTAACCGTGAAGATTATCTTCTCCGTATACTAAGACTTACAGAAGGAGAGAATTCTGCAAAAACCACAGATATAGCGGCACTGATGAATGTTTCCGCTGCATCGGTAACGGAAATGTTAAGAGTACTTTCAGACGAAGGTCTGATAGTATACAGAAAATACAGAGGCGTCCGGTTAACTGAAAAAGGGATCGCACAGGCGAAACGCATTCGTGATAAACATCAGATAGCGGAACGTTTCCTGATGGATGTACTTGACAAAGAACAAGGCGAAGCACACGAGGAAGCGTGCAAGATGGAACATATATTGTCCGACGAATCGGCAAGAAGAATGTGCCGTATCATATCATCGGCGGAAATGTCCGATTGTGAGGTATGCGGAACGGAATGCGTAAAGAAAAGATCAGGGATACAATTGAACAGGATGTCAACGGGAATGATAGGAAAGATATCGCACCTCAGGTGCGATGACGCAGAAAAGATAAGGAAACTTGTCGCGATCGGCTTTGTTCCGGGGCGAACGATATCGCTGGTGAACAGAACAACGAACAACGGGCCGATAATATTCCGCATGGGTGAATCAAATATCGCGTTGGATCAGGATATGGCATCATTAGTTTTTGCGGATGTTGAATTGTGATACGATGAAGGAGATACAGGTCACGCTGATAGGACAGCCGAATGTCGGCAAATCGTCATTGTTCACACGCATGACCGGCGTTGGTGTCATAATATCAAATTATGCAGGAACTACGATAGAATTTGAAGAGGCGACCGTTACAAGAAAAGATGTGCTCATACATGTGCACGATCTTCCGGGAACACATTCTTTATCCGGCTCGGATGAAGGACACATCGTTGCGGATGCATTATCAAAAGATGTAGGTGATGTTGCCGTAGTCGTCGCC
>WQXR01000117.1 GCA_009784745.1 Methanomassiliicoccaceae archaeon
CGAAGAACAGCATCATACTTGCCTTTGAACGGTCGTACCACATGCGTTCTAATAACACGAACGGAAATATCAATCTTGCCGAGAAATCATGAAAAAGAAATGGAAAGGAAAAGGAAGGAGAGTTTATGCTATCTTGCTGCCTGCGGCCGGACCGGCACTCTGATCGAATACCGCCGTAGGCTCTAACGCCCATACCGCGCTGGCCTTAAGTCCCATACCAGCAAGCACCTGATTCATGCCGTCGAACATCGGACCTTCCGTTACACGCTGTTTGACTTTTACGTTAACAACGTATGACGTCTTTTCCAAAAGCACAAGCAAAGCGGCCTTGTTGTTCTTTCCCAGATTTGCGGCCGTCGATCTCATGAGTATCTCACCGACGATCAGCATATCGGGCGCCACAGCACGGATGCTTCCGCAGACGATCGAATGAGGCTGACCGTCCTCTCCCACGGACGTTAACACCTTCGATGCCTTCGGATCGTTGAACGCTTCAATTACTTTATCAGGAATCATTACCATATGATCACCGTTATCCCGAATCAGCGTGATGATATTTAGGCTGAACGCCTCTGATGTTCGATATTTACATCACTGCGCTTTCGGTTTCTTAAGGTTGTACGCTATGAGCGCCAAGAAATATACTGCACCGGCCACGAACAGCGGTATGAGCCCTTCTATATCTATCATAAGACCCCGAATACCGTATCCATATTTATCATTACGCCTTTCGAAGGTGCTGGACCACCAATTTCGTTTCTCCGTCCTGCATAAGGGGCATCGTTGTGCACTTGTACTTCTCTCCGGTCCTCGGCATTATCTTCTCGCTTTTGTATCTGCCATCTCTCACAGCAGATGTTACCGGACAATCATCACAGCGTCTTGATCTCCCGAAGAGCGTGAAGCATCCCTGTCCGGTTATGCTTTCCAACGTTACATCAAATTTTTCCAGACCTGAACGGTTCATCCAAACCACTGTGTGTTCAGAATCATGTATTATGATAATGTCGTCTATCTCATCCAGTATGATATTCAGCAGACTGTCCGCGCCGTCCTTCAGATCGTCCATGTTACCACGAATACACATTGTTGCGCGCACATATATATCATTTGCACGCACACACTGATGCGGAACAGAACAATATGCGGAATGTCTGAACACCGCTTCGATTTTCGTATTTTGTCCTCGACTTTCGTTGAAAAGTATCGTTTGCGCCGTTAAATTCGCAAGGAACTGTTTTATACGCAAAAATCATACCGCGAAAGAACATGACCTACGACCTTATTATCATCGGAGCGGGTCCGGGAGGCCTCACGGCAGGCATATACTCCAGGACCAGATTGATGAACACGCTCATCATCGATGCCGCAGAGGTCGGCGGTCAACTTGTCTCTCTGTATCCGGACAAAGCGATAGAGAATTATCCCGGGTACGAAAGAGTGCAAGCAAGAAAACTTTCCGACAAGTTCTACGCACAGGCGGAATCGCTGGGATGCGAGATCAGAGACAAAGAGAAAGTGAATGACATCAAAGATGGAAATGAAGAATTGATCGTCATTTCCGATAAGGGGGAATATCATTCGCGTTCCGTGATAATAGCAACGGGAATGGGTATGTTCAAACCCAAGAAGATGGGATGCAAAGGTGAGGACGAATATGAGAACAAGGGATTGTGCTACATACTTCCGCCGAAGGAAGAACTCATCGGGAAGAAGATCGTTGTTTTCGGCGGCGGTAACAGCGCAATAGAGATGGCGCTCATTGCAGATTCCGTGACAGAAACTACGATCGTTCACAGAAGGAACGAGTTCAGGTGCGACGAAGCGAATACCTTAGCGCTGAACAGGAGCAACATAAAAGCGATAATGAGTTCTGAGTTAGTATCAGTGAACGGTGATGATACTGTGAGGTCCGTGACACTGAAAAGAGGAGATGAGGAATTTGAAGAGAAAGCGGACCTCGTTGTCATACTCATCGGCATCTCGTCAGATCTGGAGGATCTTAAGAGATGGGAACTCGAACTCACGAAGGAAGGATTGCTCAAGGTGGACGATTCAATGCGAACCTCCCGCAAAGGGATATTCGCGTGCGGCGACATAATCGATTACGAAGGAAAGTACAAGCAGATAATAACTGCATGCGGCGAGGCCGCAACGGCAGCGAACAGCGCATACAAATTCGTTAAAAAACCGTACTGGGCATAAAAGTGGATTTTGAAAAGGTTTGATGCGTTCTGCGTTCACTCTACAAGAGCGTCCGAAGGGCATTCATCAATGCATGCACCGCAATCTACGCACGCGTTCGCGTCGATGACGGCCACGTCATCTACTACTATCGCATTCTGGGGGCAAACATCGACGCACGCGCCGCATCCGACACAATCATCTGCTTTGACTGTTACCATGGGAATTACCTCTGCGCCTTATTGAACAGCGTCATATTTTAATGTTTTTCCTGCTGAACATGTGTTAACTTCTTTCTGTGATGGTTTCCAAAAGATATTATACAACACCGTTGATAGTACAACGAGTGTCTCGCCATACGAGGCACAGAGTTGGTAAAGATCATGGAAGGTCAAAAAGAGATCATGGTGCAGACAAAGGAATGGTCCAACCCCACCGCCGCAGGATTGGTGGCGTTGGCGGTTGCGTCCTTCTGTTTCTTTGCGCTGCTGCAAGGCGAAGTGAGTGCGAATGCTAAGCCTCTTATCGGATGTTGGCTGATAGGAGGTTTTGTAGTTCAGGTGATAGTCGGAGTATTAGACCTCAAAGGAGGGAATCACGCGGGCGGTAATGTGTTCTTGTTCTTCAGCGCATTCTTCATGCTCGCATCGGGCGCGGAGATGCTGATCGGTTCCGTTCTTACCGTAGACACAAGAATAGACGGGTGGGCATGGCTTGCATTGTCATTGGTAATGATACTTTGGGCGCCGGCGTTCTTCAAAAAAGTGAACATACTGTCGTTCATCGTCCTTGCGATCATCATTGCATTGCCGTTCATCGCGTTCAAGGATCTCGGTTATGATCTCGGTGTGTTCGCACCGGTGCCGGCGTTCGCGTTGCTCATTGCAGGATTGTTAGCGATATATCTGAGCGCCGCGATCGTTGTGAACAACGCATACGGTAAAAAGATCTATCCGATGTGACAGAAAGAACATGCCGCTTCGGCGGCATGACCAAACACTTTCCTTTTTCAAATTTTAATCTCTCCGAGCGCAATATCTATCGTTCTCAACAATGTCCTTTGTCCGCAGAACTTTCGGGCATACCATATCAACTTTTCATTGTTGATATTGTTCCTGCGCAACATCTCTCGTAATATCTCTTCCGGATCGTCGGCATCCGTAGGATATCGGTCCATCGCGTCTAACGCTTCGATCGCCTGCAGATATACCGCGTTCTCATCATTCACCGGAACAATGGGCTTATGCACACGAATGAGCGCACCGTCCGGTATCCGGCGGCGATA
>WQXR01000118.1 GCA_009784745.1 Methanomassiliicoccaceae archaeon
GATAGCGGATAAGAGCTGAAAGCATCTAAGCTCGAAGCCGTCTTGAAAAAGAGGCACCCATAGAACGCTCATAAATGATGAGTTTGATAGGAGCGGGATGTTAGTACCGAGGGTTTCCGAGGTATTCAGTCCGCGCTTACTAAAGTTCTTTTGACGTCGCTGGGGTGTGGTCTAGCAGTCAAACAGGTTTGCGTATGAAACAATTCTCATCCTCAGAATTTCTACTTTTGTAGATATCCTCAACAAACACCTTTCCTTCACTAATTCCTTTGTTTTTCTGCATACAGATCGCAGAGACATAATTTACAGATAACATTATCTCTCCTGCAGGCAGACAACGGATTTCTTTAATTACAGTAATGCTTGTCGACGGTCATGGAAGATGACAAGAAGAACGCGGTCCGTGTGTTTAAAGAGAAACATGTCCGTGCGGTTTGGGATGAGGCCGCGGAGAAATGGTGGTTCTCCGTGTCAGATATCATAGGTGTATTGACAGATCAATCAGACTATGCAAAGATCAGGAACTATTGGAAATGGCTGAAAAGCAAACTAAATACGGAAGGCAGTGAAGTGGTTAGTAGTACTAACCAGTTGAAAATGCTTGCACCGGACGGTAAAATGAGGTTCACTGATGTTGCTGACACAGAACAGATATTGCGTCTGATACAGTCAATACCGAGCAAGAATGCCGAACCCTTCAAGATATGGCTGGCGAAGATAGGAAATGAACGCATTGACGAAACGATCGATCCTGAATTATCGATAGATCGCGCCATTCAAAGTTACCGTCGTTTAGGTTACAGTGAGAATTGGATAAACCAACGGATCAAATCGATCGAAGTTCATAAAGCCCTGACGGATGAATAGGATAAGAGCGGGTTGAAGAAAGGTAAGGAGTATGCAGTACTAACCGATCTGATGAGTAGAACATGGAGCGGCATGACCACACGAGAATATAAACGATACAAGGATCTGACCAAAGAGAATTTACGAGATCACATGACCAATACAGAACTTGTGCTGAATATGCTGGCCGAAGTTGCGGCAACAGATATCTCTATCGTGCGTCAGCCACGAGGATTATCGGAAAGCGAAGAAGTGGCACGAGAGGGTGCAAAGGCCGCCGAAGTTGCAAGAGAGCAGATCGAGAAAAGCACGGGCAAGTCTGCACTGAGCCGGTCGAACGCAAAGAATATCGTAGCGAAAGGGGACTTAATGAGAACTCTTCCCTCGGCCGACGGTGACAGCGACAGATAAAGCAAAGAGCGGTCAACGGTTAATTTTTCATTCAAAATGGTTTTATATCTCATTCCTTTATCAATCGTAATGGCAATAGAACAGGTTGATCTGGCGCAGTTGTTCGATTCGAACATTTATCTTCTCACCGGTAACAGAACAGTTCTTATCGATGCCGGAATAGGATTTCAAGCGGATGATACGATCGCTTCGCTGAAAAAGATGCTTAAAGGCCGTAAATTAGATATTATCGTGTTAACGCACAAACATTATGATCACGTAGGCGGCGCAGCCGCAATTGTTAAAGAATTTGATCCGAAGGTATACATCGGCGAACATGACGCACAAACGATACGTGACGGGGACAGAGCAGCATCATTAGGAACAATGTTCGGCGGTGAACTTGAACCAATGGATGTCACAGATCTGAAGGATGGTGACATCATTGATATCGGAGATCATAAACTGAGAGTGATATACACTCCGGGGCACACAATAGGGAGCATTACATTATTCGACGAGGTGACGGGAGCGTTATTTACAGGCGATACGGTATTCGTCGGCGGCGTAGGAAGATGGGATCATCCGTCAGGTAACGCAGATCAACTTATCGATTCATTAAAAAAATTGAACACTTTGAAAATAGACGGATTCTATCCGGGTCACGGGCCCGCTGTTCCCGACAGCGGGAACGAACACATTATAAGCGGATTAAGGATGATGGGTGTGAGACAATGAAAATAATAAGCTCCGTTAACGGGTTATCTGACGAAGATCTGAAAGAACTCGTAGCGATAGTAAAGAACGGCGGCCTTATCGTTTATCCTACGGAAACAGTATACGGAATAGGTGCCGATATATTCGACGAAGCGGCGATAAAAAAATTATACTTAGCAAAGCACAGGCCGTTCGATATGCCGTTATCCGTAGGAGTTTCCGATAAGAAGATGGCTTCGTCCATAGCGGAGATAGATGACAACGCTGACAAGTTGATAGATGCGTTCATGCCCGGTCCGTTAACGATAATCGTGAAGAAGAAGGACAATGTGCCAGATATTGTTACTGCTAATTCGCACAAAGTGGGAATACGAATACCGGATCATCCCGTTGCACAGAATATCATCAAGGCAACGGGACCGCTTGCAGCAACGTCGGCGAACCTTCATTCCAAACCGGACGCGATAAGGATGGAAGAGGCGAAAGAACAATTAGGCGAGGCCGTAAGCGCATACGTTGACTCAGGGCCGTGCATGATCGGCGAACCGTCGACCATCGTTTGGTTAATGGACGGCGAGATCGAGTTGATAAGACAGGGCGCAATAACGATGAAACAGATAGAGGATGTTCTCAAATGCTGATACCCGAGGATATGGAAAAACTGAAAAAGGCCGGAAAGATCGCCGCGGAAGCGTTACGTATCGGAATGGACATGGTATCGGAGAACGGTAAATTACTGGATGTTGCGACGGAGGTCGAAGCATACATACGGAAATGCGGCGCAAAACCGGCATTTCCGTGCAATTTGAGTTTGAACGAGGTTGCAGCGCATTACACACCGTCAGTTAACGACAGAACTCGTTTTGATCTCGGTGATGTTGTCAAAGTTGATGTTGGTGCACACATTGACGGTTTTGTAGGCGACACAGCCGGTACCGTAGAAGTTGGAACAAGATCATTCAAAATGCTCATAGAAAGTTCGATACGGGCGAGGGACGCAGTAATGGAGTTCATAGGCGAAGGCTGTCCCATCAACGAAATAGGAACTGTTGTGGACACCACAATAAGACAATACGGCTTCAGACCGATAGCAAATCTCACAGGTCATGAGATAAAAGCGTATAATCTGCATTCCGGACTTTCCGTACCGAGCGTGAACGACAATAACCCCATTCCCGTAAAAGCGGGAATGGTACTGGCGGTGGAACCGTTCGCGACGAACGGACAAGGTCTGATCAAGTCAGTGAGACCCGGTAATATTTACAAGATTGCAAAGGACAGACCTATTGCCGACGCAGAATTGAGAGAATTTTACGATACCATATCGGAGAATTTCGTAACATTCCCGTTCTGCGAGAGATGGTGCGATCATCCCAAAGCAGGACACATGCTTAACAAATTATTAAGACACGGATTAATAACGTCATATCCGCAGCTCGCCGAAGTAAAGAGGGGATGTGTAACGCAATCCGAGCACACAGTATACATTGACGGAAAGAATACGCTTGTCACAAC
>WQXR01000119.1 GCA_009784745.1 Methanomassiliicoccaceae archaeon
CAATTATGCCGTTCTTTACGGCATCACCAACGGTAACGGTAATTTCTTTACCGTCCTGCGGAATTAATGTGATCAACTCATTCTCTATCAGCGGGAAACGTTCCCATCCCTTGTCATCAGGATCGACAAAAAGTTCAACCTCCATCATGTTGAACTCTCTCATTCTGATCATTCCCTGTCTCGGTGCAATTTCATTTCTGTATCCGCGTCCCGTTTGAATTACACCCAAAGGAAGTTTCTCTCTGTTATAACGATAAAGATTCAGGTAATTGACGAATATCCCCTGCGCCGTCTCCGGTCTCAGGTATCCTACCCTTGAGGACCCAGGACCTATCGTTGTTTTGAACATTAAGTTAAAATCTTCCACATTTCCCAATTTTCCTTTGCATTCGGGGCAACGGATATCATTCTTTTTGAAAAGTTCTTCCAGTTGTTTCGGTGTGAGAATATCGGGATTTTCATGATATTCCTTAACTAAATGATCCGCTCTGAACGGTTCCTTGCATTCTTCGCAATACGTTATAAGATCGGAAAATTCATCAACATGTCCGGATGCTTTGAAAACAGCGACAGGATTGACGGTTTCTGAATCTATTTCAACAAAACCTTCCCTGTTCTTATATATCGATCTCCACGTTTCAACGATATTATTTTTCAGAACGCATCCTAACGGTCCGTAATCGAACATTCCCGCTACGCCGCCGTATATCTCGTACGACGGCCAGATGAAACCTCTGCGTTTACAAAGCGAAAGAAGATCTGGAGATTCCGGCATATGATCAGTTCCTGCATAACGCGGAAATAACATCAACGTCCGATATCATTCCCAGAAGATCATCCTTTGAATCTCTTACGGGTATTTGGCTGAAATCATGCTTCTTCATGATCTTTGCAACTTCCGAAACGCTTGTTTTCTTGAAGACGGTCATCGGATCCTTTACCATATGATCTTTAACGACGTATTCCTCAGGTATCGATCTGTCCATTGCCGTGTAGAACAACGGTAACACATTCCTTAATCCGGCAAGCGATTCGTATGCGTCCGATATCCCCATCTCGTTCAATGCTTTAGGATCTTTTACCTGATCCACGAAAAGGTCACGATCTGTTATGATCCCGGTCAATTTGCCGCATGCGTTCAGAACGGGCATTGCGGCAACGTTGCTTATCCTCATTGCGTGAACCACGTAGGACAGCGGAGAATCCTCGTATGTTGTCACACAGGTCGTTGTTATCACATCTTCGGCGGTAATGTTCATTTTCTTATTCGCGACAACATCCAAAAGGTCTGTTGGTGTTATAATTCCGACAAGTTTCCCGTCATCAACAACGGGAAGTCTGTGAATACGGAATTTAGCGAAAATATCTGTCGCATCTTCCACGGTCGCGTCCGAACGTATGGTAAGGATATCTTTTTTCATTATCAGTGATAACTGATCCTCATCGAATTTTTTGAAGATGTCACGCCTTGATACTATTCCGACAAGTGTGTTATCGGATAATCTGACAACAGGCAATCCCGTTACGCCTGCTTTTACCATTATGTTTATCGCATCGTTACGGCTTCCGGGCACCACAGCCACTATCGGCGGCGCATTCATTATTTCTGACACGTATCTCATTGTTATATCCCCAATTTTCGATGACCGCTTTACGGTGAACGTTCACGGCGAGCGAATGGCCAATTCCCTTTATAGTTATAACGGTTGGTTTTCTTCTGCCGTTTATAAACAGCATGCGTCCGCGTGCACTAGTGCGTCCGTTGTCTTGTCTTTATCCGCAGTTAAGAACATCATTTTCTGTCATTGATATACGCAGTTCTGCCGAATATCACTGCAGCGGTCTCCGTATTTCCGTGTACGATCGTTTCTTCTCCTTTTCCGGATGAACGGAACACGGCTATGTCTGCGTTCATTCCTTTCTTTATCTCTGTGATGTCATCGTTATACAACACTTTCCTGCTGTTCACCAGCAATGAACGTATCGTGTGCGAGATGTCGTAACCTCTTTTCTCAAGTATATCGTTAAAAACATTCGCTTCCGCTCTTATATCGGGCGTACAGAGCATCGCGTTATCGGTGCCGATGGCGACATCGGCACCGGAATCTATCATCCTGTCTATCGGAGGTATGTTGCCGAAGAATATGTTTGAACGGGGACACGAAACTATCTTGATATCGTTATCGGCGCACATTCTCATATCGTTATCGGAAGCATGTACCATATGGACAACGAACGACGGTGACAGTGATATCACTTTCCCGATGTCCTCACGTATGCGTTCGCTTACGTGCAACGCAAACACTTTCTTACGTTTGTGAACGTGATCCGCTATCGCATCCAATTCATTCGTACCGATATCGGATATGCTTGACAGACCTATACCATCCGCCGCATCCAAAATGGAATCCAATTCGTTCGTATCATATTTTTCTGTTAGACGTCCTAATATCATCCCGTTGCCTGCGGGAGATGATATTCTCATTAAATTCACACCTTTCCTTCCGCCTTCTCTGAAATCGATGAAACCTGTTGTTCCGGTCCTGAACATGATGTCCGTGAACGAACGCATCGACAATATCAATTCATCGTCCGGCGCGTTCTTCAGATAGACGTGTTTCATACCGTTCGGAGGAGTCACAAGCTCTTCTAATCCGGGGGTTCCGGTGAATGCCAAAAGACCGTCGGCGGAATGCGTGTGCGCATTCACCAGACCTTTTGTTATAACTCCTTCGGCAACAGGCCGTTCCGGCGGTCTGCCGTCGCCGACATCCGTGATAATGCCGTTCTCAATTCCGACATGACCTTCGGTGAACACGGATCCGTTGAACACAAGGCCTGAAAGGTACTCCATACGCAGCCGTTATTGTAAGGCGTGTTTAACATATTATCGGAGTCACTCAATTAATGCTCAACGAGTGTCATGAAAGGATGGAACGATCTTTACAGTGTCCGCTCACGGTCATTATGTTATTATGTTGACAAAAAACGTATATAATAGAAACATTATAATAACACAATATGAAGAAGACCAAAACGAACGCGCAAGGGTACGGAGAGTATATACGAACGCATATACGAGATCGTCCGGCAGGTGAACCCATTACGACAGTCGCTGCGGCGGCAGATCTTGCCGCCGCTTTCCGCATAGATATGAAGGACGCAAAAAAGGTCACGAATGTTAACATCAAACGTCTTTCCGACAAAGGCGAACTGGTCCGTGTGCAAAAAGGCATCTACGGTAATGTGAAAGTTACACCGTTCGGAAAACTCGCGCCGAGCAGGGACGAGATAATGACCGCACTGCTGCTGCGTGACGGTGATAAGGTCATCGGACACATCGCCGGCCCGACATTACTGAACGCGATAGGTCTGTGCACGTGGATGCCGAAAGAACGCCATATAGCAACGAACGGTTATCGCCGCCGGATACCGGACGGTGCGCTCATTCGTGTGCATAAGCC
>WQXR01000120.1 GCA_009784745.1 Methanomassiliicoccaceae archaeon
GAAATTGTCAAAGATTCGACCGAGAACGCACCTGACTACGAGATACCGGAACTTTCGCCGATAGTCTACGACCCGACGAAGAAGATAGGTTCCATAGACCTTCCGAAAGGATGGACATGGGTCAACGGCGACGAGATACCGAAGGTCATCAAAGGAAAGTACTTAGCAACGTTCACATCAGACGATGAGAATTACGATCCCATAACAGTGGAATTGGAATTAACGGTACTTCCTGCGACGGTAATAATACCGTCGCTTGACGAATCATCATTCGTTCACACCGGTTCATCAATAACGCCTGTGTACACCTTGAACTCATTGTTCAACGTATCAGGAGACGTTACCAAAACGAATGTCGGCAATTACGAAATAATATTCGCACTTGCGGACGCAGACAACTACGTATGGTCTAACGGCAACAATTATGATATCACACTTGACTGGGAGATAACCGCTCCCGATCTCGTGTCGATAATACTGCCTGTATGCGCATTAGGGTCTCACTTCGAATACAGAGTGAACAATGAAGGCTCATGGAAATCATGCAGCGAAGGTATACAGGTGTTGCGCGATTCATTCGTTCAACTCAATCCGGTACCTGTTCAGGGTCACATGATCGTATGGGGAGACCTTTCGATAATTGACCAGAACGGTATGATGAGCTTCATCGCTGAAGAAGATACAACGATCAACGCAAAATGGTCACCGATATACTACGATCTGAAACTTCCGTTATCAGGAAAGGGATTCAAAGTGGATCATGATTTCACGGGAGATATGTCATCAGTTCCGTGGGGAACTGAGATACGGTTTACAGTGAACTACGAACACGGTTACGTCAACGCGTTAGTGAAAGCTAACAGCACAAAATTGAACGCTGTTTTAGGCGTTTATACGATAACGGTGTTCGGTGACACGGTCGTTGATATAACGGCGGAGGACGACAATCTCCACGTCGGCTGGATGAGTACGGGTACCTCGTTCATGATCTATGCCATTGTGATACTCATAGGCATACTCATCCTTACGAGTTACTTCCTGTTCACAAGGGATGAAAAGGAATAGACCGGAAAAAAGGAGGACGAACGTCCTCCGTTTTAACCTTTCGATCAAGGGGTCGCCTTTTATCGACCCTGCGGACTTATTTTTTTCCTTTGATCAATTATTCACCGCAAAAATGCGGTGAATAGAATACATATTCTCCGCATGGCCGTTACAGAAAAGAAGATATTCAGGGGCGAGGCCGGAGGGCGCAGCGCGTATTATGAGATGATGACGCAATAACTTAAATAAAGGCAATGAAGTTCTCTCTTTAGGTGGTCTCTATGTCAGAAGAATGCGCGGAATCTTATATTTTGTCAGAAGAGTTCCGGAGGAAGGTGTCGAAGGTCGGAAAAGGATCCGAATTCAGTTACAGATCAAAGTTCGATCCCGTTCCGTCATCCGCTTTGAAAAAGACCCGTTCCGCAAATAAGGATAAAGAGTGATCATTTGTCGGAACGCGATACCGAAGGGATGACTTCACATTCTCTTTCAACACGGAACACGCAGGAACGCAGATTATTAGCGGTCATTGGGCCAAACGGCTCCGGTAAATCTTCAATGGTCATATCATCTGACATCGCAAAGAACTACGGAGAGAACATAATCAATCCGGACAACTATGCCAAAGGAGTTTCGGATGTAAAAGATATTAAAGAAAAGTATATCTTCGCAATGACCCAATGCAAACTTTTGAGGAACAGTCTGCTCGATTTCGGCGTATCTTTCGGATTTGAAACAGTGGGCTCAACCAAAGAAAAGGTTGACTTCTTGAAAAGAGCAGCATCAAAAGGCTACAAAATAGAAGTTCTCTTCGTAACAACGGAGAGTGCAGAGTTATGTGCCCGTAGAGTTCTGGAAAGGGTCAAAAGCGGAGGTCATGATGTAGAAAGGTCAAAGATATTCTCCCGATACAAAAGGACGATGGGTTATCTTAAAGACTACATAGAGGTCGCTGATGTGGCATCCGTGTACGACAACAGCGGCGAAGCACCCGTCCTTGTGTTCACGAAGATCAACGATAAGATGCGGATCATCGAAGAACCGTCCGATATACCATGGGTGGAGAAGTACATACACTCATATTACAAAGATGCGGACAGGGTATTGATCCTGAACCAAAATGATAATGGAATAAGATGATCCGTAAGTAATTGGAAGTGGACGCGGCGAGATTTGAACTCGCGACTTCTACCTTGCGAAGGTAGCGATCTACCAGCTGATCTACACGCCCTTGGTGAATGTCAATAAACGGAAAGTATATAGACCTTTCACACAGGCGCAGTAGTTCATGATCGTTATTGTATCGTCATGCCGTTCATGAACACCTGTTCGGAAATTCCGAACGAGTAAACTTTTTTCCGCGAGGAAAAAGATATCATTGATGATCTTTGACAAAGAACACGGATCTTATTGATATTCATTGATTGAAAATATGGATTTTATTGATTTTTATTGATTTCGGTAAAATTCAGTATCAAATAGATCCCCGATTGGCAACGGTCATTCTCCTCGCGGACTGATCGTGGTCAGAATGAGACCTCATTTTGGCCATATCTTGGTCAAAATAATATAGCCAGATCATGACCACATCTTGGTCAAATAGATTTTCTTATAAGTTTATTTGCGGATCCATTTGCCGGATCTGTCGCTGCCTATCCTTTGTATCAATTCCTTTCTGATCAGAGAATCTATGATCCTTCTGACACTTTTCTCGGAAACCCCCGATGCTGCGGACATCTCCTTTGCCGTTGTCAGAGAACCTTCGCAGATGATCGCGTAGACCCTTGATTCCGTGCCGGTCATTCCTTTAACATTCTCTGCCACAGATGCTACGCTGTCGTTCTCTGCTTTTCTCGAAAACGTTACTATGAAATAGATACCATCCTCTTTTATCTCCGGAACTGCCGTTCCGGACATTTCGCAAAGACTTCTCATCTTTCTTATTCCCGTTCCGAAACTTTCTATGAGGCCGGCTTCCTTGAAAGCACGCGCAATTGCTTTGTTCCTTATCATCGTCCGTCCGGACATGACCTTTCCATGTCTACACACAAGAATGTAGGAACAACACATGATATGATCGTTCGAAAGCACCGAGGATCAAAGAATGTTGTAGAAACGCACAGGTATTTTTGTCATCACATCGGTCGTTTCGATCTTATCAGATGCTTTGCTCCGGAGTTTGTAGATATTCTTTTCCGTGCATTCCCAATCCTTGGCCAATCGGGATATATACATGCGTGGCAAAAGCCATGCCTTCGCTTCTTTGAACGTAAGTCCCGCCTCCTCCTGCAGCAGATGGATAACATTGATATACCTGTCTCTTCCGACCAAACGGGCCCACCATGCCAAGATGTCAGGTTCCTCGGGCTCGAGGTTATCCACGCCTTTGTATATCCC
>WQXR01000121.1 GCA_009784745.1 Methanomassiliicoccaceae archaeon
AAAAGCTCAATGTGAACACCCCCGACGCCGCCCAACATTTTGAATATCGGCGTCATATCGGTGCCGTTACCTTCCGCACGCTTCAATACGTATCTTCCGGTCATCGTCATCTATTTACCACCCGGCCGGCCGTGCACCGGCACCCGTGCCGGTATCGGAGCGCAACAGTATATATCTTAACGCCCAAAAGATGATGATATGACGTCAGTATACTGATGCCGGTACCATGGCCGGCATCATCCTGAGGTTCAATTATTTTTCCAGTTATTGTTATAGTTAAGAAATAACATCACCGTATGTGACCTTCAAATATTCTGAGATGGAACGGGTGATCACGGATTCTGTAAAAAGGTCCGTGGAAGGAAAGGATGTTGCCGTTGCGTTCTCCGGAGGACTGGACTCCGGACTGATGTCGGCCATCGCCAAGAGATATGCCAATTCCATCCATCTGTACACATGCGGAACGGACAAAGCGCATGATGTGATCATGGCAAAGGACCTTTCGGAAAAGTTAGAGCTTCCGTGGACACATGTTCAGATATCGAAAAGGAATGTGGAACTTCTCATCAAAGAGATGGTCTCAGCGACCGGTACGACAGACCCCTTCACGATAACCTATGAGTTACAACTTTTTTGCGTATGCAGAGAAGCGAAGGAAGATACAGTGATCACCGGGCAAGGCGCGGACGAGTATTTCATGGGCTGCGCCAAATTCGTCGATCAGACGGACAGGGACTACGAGATGCAGAGGGATGCTGCCGTAGAGAGGCTCATCAAAGTATCCATTCCGTGCGAACTGAAGATCGCTAAACATTTCGGCAAATGTCTTCTGTACCCGTATATGGCAGAGGAAATATTATCAGAGGTCGGTAAGCTCGATCAAAAGGAGTTGAGGCCGAAGGATATGGACTCCCGGAAATCAATTCTCAGAGATATCGCATCAGATCTCGGAGATCCCTGTATCGCGGCAAGGAAGAAAAAGTCATCCCAATACGGTTCGGAGACCACGAACATCATCCGCGCCCTGGCAAGAGAGAAGGGGATGTACTACAACGAGTACATCGCATCCCTGTGCGAAGAGGTTCTGTCGGGAGGACAGGCGAAACGTACGGGATCCGTGATAAATGCGCGTGTTGACCCCATTGTCAAAGTTCAGGCGGAGGAGATACTGCGGCAGTTGGATATGTCGCCTTCCGAGGCGGTGGAGATGTTCTACCGCAGGGTCATTGAGGACAACGGCATAAAATTCGTCGAGAAGCCCACGGAAAAAGATCCGAATTCATGAGTGGGCCCGTCCGGATCTGTTTTCCAGCCAGACCATCCGGCTTGGTCAGTTTTAGGAGCGTTCGATTTCGTGCAGGATCCGCTCACACGTTTCTTTCAGTGCCGGTATCTTCTCGTTTATCGTTTTCCATACTATGTTCAGGTTTATTCCCTCATACGCATGGGTGATTATGTCCTTCATTCCGGATATGTTCCTCCATTGTGTTTCAGGTGTTTTTTCCTTGATCTCTTTGGATAAACGTTTCACTTGTTCGCCGATCTGAGCTATGCTGAAAGAACATGTGTGCTGGTAATCATAATCCTTCATGAAATCGTCTTTACTTTTACCGAACCGTTCTTTCGAATTTTCGATCCTGTCGCAGTACCCTATAATGATCTTCAGTATCTTTGAGTCATTATCCATAAAGCGCAACTCCCTCTTTCATTATTGTTCTCAGGAATTCATTGTTTATCGCTTCCGTGTCCACCAGGTCTATCTCGTATCCTATAGCATCACGCAGATCCAGGAAGAATCCCGAATATTCGAACAGATCTTCGATCTTTCCCAATTCAATGCAGAAATCGTAATCACTGCCGTCTTTGCAGTCGCCTCTTGCCACGGATCCGAACAGGTATACCTTCCCGACCCCGTATTTTTCGGCCACCGGTTTCACTATAGATCTCAATTCTTCGATGGAGAGCCTTCTGTGGGTTTCCGTGGACATCGTTCCTTCATCGCCATCTGATTTATTAATTCTGCCTTCAACTTCCGTCCGCTCCGCGGTTCGATCAGAAGTTCGATCTGCATTCAACATTTATATTCATAAGGACAAGAAAAGTCAGAGTTGTATACATCAAACAACAAAAATGACGTTGGATGAGTTTTATGACAAAAATGCCGACAGACCGTTAAATATTATCTCTTTGCATCATCTCTCTGCTGACCTTTCGACAAATATGCGGAAAGTAAGGATGCTGCGATCCCCTGTCGATGCGAAGAGCAGGGGTTCGTGAGGACCGTTGACCAAAATAACGTAAAGACAGCAGGATAACAACAGAAAGGCAACGGAAAGACGACGAACAACGTTTTACGGATCTTTGGTCTTTTTGCGCTTCTTCTTGGATACTATGCCTGCGTTGTCGAATAATTTCCCTTCTTCACAGCTGTCTTTGACGTATTCCTCGGCATTTCCGAGCGTCACGAACTTTTCCTTACCGTTCCGTGTGAGATCCATGTACAGATCTATGTGATCGTTGAGATATCCGAGTTTCTGTGTCTCACTATCATCGTCCTTTTCACGAACATATCTTTCGACCTTTTCGTACACTTTGTCCACAGTGTCATACGGATATTCCGGCGGCAGAACGAAGAGACAGAACTTATCCGGGTTATCAACCCCGTACTTTTCCTTGAAGTATCTCATCTCTTCAGCACAAGGGACAGACAGCAGGAACTGGTCGCTTATGAAGAATATTATGCCTTTGCACTTCTTTTTATCCAACCGCTCATTGAATTGGGTGTCATATCCTCTGCCCGCCGTCATTTGCCCGTCGAACCAGAAACGAACACCGTTCTTCTCGTACGACTCGAGTTCGGAAACAACGGCATCGGTATTTGCGTGCGAATAGCTTACGATCGCATATTGTTTGGATTTGTCTCTTTTCTTTTTTAAGAACAGGAACCACATCGCCCCGCCGCCTATCACGGCGGCGATTATGATCATAGTGGTGTTCGTTGTCTCTATCTCCATTATCTCCGTTGCGGCCTCTTCTATCGTTATCGTCATCTCTCTGGTCGCATCCGATCCTGTTCCGTTCACCGCCATCACTGTGAACTCGTACGTTCCCGTTTCTGTCGGAGTTCCCATTATGATCCCTCCCACTATTTCAAAGCCCGCAGGCATATCTCCGTCGACGATCATCCAAACTATCGGTGCCGTTCCGGCGAATGAGAGGCCGTGGCTGTAAGGCACCCCGATGATGCCATTCGAAAGTGTGTTTATCATTATCACCGGTGCGACAGGTATCGACGTTATCGTTATCGACAATTCTTTGGTCACATCCGATC
>WQXR01000122.1 GCA_009784745.1 Methanomassiliicoccaceae archaeon
AATGCCTGACCTTTGACCTGTCTATACATAACTGCGGGCTTTCTCGCCATTTCTTATCACCAAGGATAGTCTAGTAAAAGCAGACAAACCTCAAGTCATATTTAAGGACTGTTGCTTAATACTTCCCTTAAAGGGCCTATGCGTCCTATCCGCGCGTTGGATATAAGCGTTTCTGAGCTTTGATTTACATCAAAGGTCCGCATCTTCGTCTGAGTCCTTTTTCAATTCCTCGAACTTCACCTTCATCGTCGGATTGCCGCGGGTCAATCGCTTGACCGTCAGACCGTCCGCCTTATCGTTCGCCAAACGCAGGTTCCTTTCAGAGGAGAGCAACGCATCCTTTGTCTTCTGAAGCTGGGCCATTGTCTTGTCTATCCCTTCTATCGCTTCGCCGAACCTTCTGCTCGCCAGTTCATAGTTCTTGGCGAATCCCTGTTTGAAAGCGTCCAGTTCCTCTTCGAAATTGGTGATGTCTATATTCTGACTTCTTATGAGGGCCAGTTCGGATTTATACTCCATCGCTTTCATCGCATTATCTCTAAGGATTGTGATGATCGATATGAAGCTCTGCGGACGGACGACGTACATCTTCTTATGACGGAATGATACGTCTGCGATGCCTGCATTGTAGAAATCATTGTCCAATTCCAACAATGAGACGAGAACGGCATATTCGCATTTTTTGGCAATTCGATCCTTATTCAGTTTGTCCAAGAAGTCCTCGTTCTTTTTCTTCGTGGCGGTCTCGTCCAATTCTGTTTTCATGTCGAACATTATGGAGACTATCTCATTTCCTGCACTGTCGCGCTCCCGGTAGATGTAATCTCCTTTACTGCCTTCTTTTATATCACTGTCCTTTTCAAAGTACACATCCTTAAATGCCGTTGCCCTCATCTTGTTGAACTCTATCTGACAGTGCTGCTCTAACGACTCGCCAACCAGTTTCACCGACTGTTTCGCCTTGAAATCCCTATAGTAGGTTATCAGATCGTCCTTTTCTTTCAACACCGTATCATATTTCTCTTTCAGCAACTTTTCCGAAAGTTGTTTTTCCGTGTCTTTGTTATTGATGACCATCTGCAGACTGTCGCGCTCTTTTACGATCGCGTCGACCTGTTCTTTCATTTCCAATCGGTTACTGAGCCCCTGTTGCTTCATCTGCTCATTCAGGCCATTGATGACTGCGTTCTTTCTTTCCATTTCGATCGCCAAGGCGGCATCCTTCTGATTCAATTCACCTTTCAACGATTCGAGATCTTTTTCCATTTTGGATACGGCCTCGCTCACGGCCAGTGCCTCTACCTTCTTTGCTGCATCGAGTTTTGCTTTCAATTCGGCGTTTTCCTTTTCAATAGCACTCTTGGCCTCGTTCACCGCCAATGTCTCTGCCATTTTCGCTGCATCGAGTTTTGCTTTCAATTCGGCGGCTTCTTTATCGAGTTTCGCGATCTCACCTTGAAGCGCCTTCTCCGCCCTTTCAGTGACGAGTTCTATTGATTTTTCCGTATTGTCCTTCCACGCTTTTTCACGCTCGGCGAGCTCTTTTTCGAATTCTTTATCGCGAACCTGTTTCACTATCTCCGACAATCCAGATTCGTCGACTTTGAACATCTCCCCGCATTTCGGACATTTGATCTCGTTCATCTCATACACCTTTCGATCCGATATCGTTCCAATGCCGCCGTTCCGCTTACGCGTCGGAACCCGGTCGTATGGCGTATCTCTTTTTTGCATTATATTATGTTCCACTGGCACTGTGTCCGTGCTCACATCCTCGAGCGCTTTAAAGACATTCAAATACGATGCTCGCGATATAAGTTATAAGGATGGGCGGATCGCAATGACATCGTTCAGCATCAATGTCAGGTCAGAGAAAGATGATAAACGCATACCGATAGCCGTTGCGTCGGATATCATGTTCGACATTCAGTTGTTGTTGACGCACATCGGGGAATCCTTCATATCCGAGGAGTTCGGATTATACAGCAGGCCTGCCGATCCGCTGACGGGCAGATTCACATTGTACATAGACCCGGACAGCGGAGGGATGTCATTCAGAACATCCGCGGGAAGCGGACAGAGCGTTCTCATGGACAAGGCTATGAAAATGCTTTTATCGACACTGGAGAAGATGGGTTCCGGTTCCGGGACCTATTGGATGGAGGATTCGTTCAAGGATCCGTGCTACAGGTCGGTGATACTGTACGATCTGATGCGTTTGTCTGAGCACATGGCCGCTGAAAGAGGATATACCCTCATGTTCGGTTCCGAAAGTGCGGGAACGAAGTTCACGCCGCTGGATATAGAGAAGGCGGGATCGTTCCTGGATAAGAATTCCAGATCCGCACAGGGATCCGTCGTTGGTTTATTGAACAGCGTCATGACGAAACGCAACATCCCGCTGTACGGGTTCGCCGTCGGCGACAGCCGTGTGAAGATCTCGTTCCATCACGGCACTGAAAGCGCCGCTTCGCAATATGTTGACCTTCCCGTTACAGTCAAAGGGACGCTCAGGTATTCCGATCAGGGAGAACTCCTGGAAGTGTCGGATATCAATTCAATTGGATTGTTTGATAAGAAGACGTTCATGCACATGATATCCGCAGAACGCGATGTTCCGTTGACGAAACCCTTGGAAGCCGCCGTTGCATATGATAACATCACATCAACATGGAAGATCGGCTATCCTGACCTTGGGATCTCGATATCGAATCATGACTGGGACGCCGCGGTCTCCGGGTTCCATGACTACTTTGTGTTCTTATTCGACAACTACTCATCGAAGGATGATAACGAACTGTCGGAGGAAGAGAGAGAAGTGAAGGCATCGCTTAATTCACTCACGATGAAAGCGGAGTGATTTATACCCCTCCCGTTTATGGAATGATGAAATGTCCCGAAGGATAGACCGCAACGTTGTCGAGGAGATCGCACTCACACGCATCAATAAGCTGATGATGCTTTCAAAGGAGAAGGTTGCGGAAGACGATATGGAATATGCGAAATTGTACGTTCGATTGGCAAGACGCATAGCCATGAGGACAAAGACCAAAATACCTAAAGAGCATAGATACTGCAAGAACTGCTGTGCGCCTTCGACACCCAAAACAAGCAGGGTGCGCCTGAATGCGCACAGAGTGACGGTACAATGCACAGAATGCGGATGCATAAAACGAATACCTTATCTTAGGGAGCAGGGACGATGACGGAGAAGGAGGCCAAGAAGGAGATAATGAGGCGCGCCAATGATATCGGTGCGACGCTCCATGTGGGCAAGGATAAACTGAAGGACAGTTTATTCGAAGAGTTGAAGACACA
>WQXR01000123.1 GCA_009784745.1 Methanomassiliicoccaceae archaeon
CGCAATACCAAGACGATAATCAAATGCTGCAAGGTAAAAGAAGGGCATAAAAAAGAGGGGAACGTTGTAAAAGTTCCGTGGGGCGCAACGATACCGGAGGTCGTGGAAGCGATAAATGACCTCTTCTCATCGTGACCCGAAGAACCTGCGGCCGTGGTTGATCGCCCGATAACCCTCATCTTCGCGTCCGATCCTGCATAATATCTCTCCGAGCGTATACCATGCATCCGCATCTTCGGGGAAATCAACGAGGAACGATTCAAGATGTTGTATCGCTTTCATATTTTCACCTTCATTGAAAAGTATCATCGCCTTTTTCGATCCGCGCAAACTTTGCTCAATTATATCATTCATTATTCTTTTTGCCGTCCTCTTTATGACGGTGATCGAATTTTTGTTCAACCAAGGATATCTTTTCATCAGCATTGAGAAATATTCTTCCGACGAGTCGTTAAGTTCAGATGTTCCGCTGACGAATATCGAACACGGCATCTCGATGACCAGCGAACCGTGCTCCACTGTTATCGTTCTGTTCGGAGGCATATCACAATTTTACCTTTTTGCCCGAAGGGCTACGTTTGAATCGTCCTAATTCCTTCAGTTCGGTTATTTCTTCGCTGTTGAAGACGGGACCGTCCTCGCATATCCTCATGCCGTCCATGACGCACGATCCGCATAGTCCCGCACCGCATTTCATAAATCTTTCCAAAGATAATTGACAATCAACGGATGCATCGGTGCATGCTTTGTGAACGTAATACAACATAATTTCGGGTCCGCAGGCAACGATCAGGTCGTACTCCTTTTCTTTCATCTTTTTTTTCATAAGGTCAACGGCGTTACCTTTGAAACCGTAACTGCCGTCGTCAGTTGAGACCCAAACATTCTCAGAATATCTTTCTATATCCGATTTCATTATTATTTCTGCTTTATTTCTTGCACCTATTATAGTATCGGAACCCGTCATTCGGACGAGCGGCATGAGCGCCGCAACGCCGACGCCTCCGCCGACAATGAGAATATTTTTACTCTTTTCAACCGAAAAACCGTTGCCGTACGGCCCTCTTATTCCGATATAATTTCCTTTTTCAAGCTTATTTATTGCATTTGTAGCATCACCTATTGCCTTCACAGTAATGCTTTTTTTTCCTCTCACAGAAGAGAGCGACATTGGAATTTCATCTATGCCCGGGACCCAAACCATGACGAATTGTCCTGCCTTCGCATCCTTATCAAATGTAAATCTGAACGTTCTCGTATCATGGGATTCTCGCTTTACCGATGTTATCTTTACGACGTTATTCATGCGCCGCACCGACCATTTTTTCTATTGAAGAATAACCGAATTCTTTCATGAAATTCTCCAGTCCCGCATTGATCTTTTTCAGAACATTTATGTCCTTTCCTATTGCGCTGCCAACTTGGAATGCGTCCGCACCGGCCATGATATATTCTATTGCATCCCTGTGATCGTATATTCCGCCGACACCTATCAGCGGAATTTCCAAAGCGTTACGCAGATCGTATATCGCGCGAACGCCGACAGGTCTCAAAGCAGGTCCGGAAAGTCCTCCGAACTTGTTGCTCAGAACGGGTCTCGCGAATTCCGGTGATATCGACATTGCTTTCAGCGTGTTTATCGCCACCACCGCATCACCGCCGGCATCCTGAACTGCCTTTCCGATATCCGTAATTATGTGAGTATTCGGTGTGAGTTTAGCGTGAACCGGAATTTTTACGGCATTCTTGACAGCGGAAACTATTTTGAAAACAAGATCCGGATCGGTACCCATCTCTATGCCGTAGCCTTTTGCGTGAGGGCATGAGAGATTCAATTCCACCGCTGATGCTTTGTATGTTTCCATCTTCACTGCCAGTTCTGCAAATTCTTTCGGTGACGACGCAAATACCGATCCTATTATCACTCCGGCTTTCACAGCATCTTTCATCTCATCCGCGAATTCATCTATCCCCGGATTCGGTAATCCCATGGCATTAAGGTAACCGAACGGATATTCGATGAATGTCGGATTGATATGACCTTCTTTCGTCACGGAACCTATCGATTTTGTGACAACTGCGCCTGCGCCCAAACTAAGCATACGTATCATAGACCCTCCGGTCTCATCCATTATTCCCGATGCCACCATTCCGGGGCGCTCAAGTCTGAGGTTTCCGATGTGCGTTGCCAATGCGTTCATTGCACACGTATAGCGATTCAGAATTAAAACCGATTCCTTGTCTCGGGACGGAAAGAACAAAAATATGACATGTTATACGGGTGCCTATGGATGTGTCAAAGATACGCAAAGATTTTCCGACGTTCAGAACGGATAACGGAATATATTTGGACAGCGCATGTCAGACACTGCGCCCGTATCAGGTGATCGACGCGATAACATCTTATTACACGGAATTTCCGTCATGCGGCGGAAGAAGCGTGCATTCGATGGCAACGAAAGTATCGATGAGCGTTGACGCTTCGCGTGAGACCGCAGCATCATTCTTCGGCTGCAAAGATCCTCATAACTTCATTTTCACGAAAAATTGCACTGAAGGAATGAATATCGTTTCACAAGGTTTCGGATTGAAAAAAGGTGATTCTGTTCTTACAACAGATATGGAACACAATTCCAATCACGTTCAGTGGGTACAGATGGCCAAGGACATCGGAATAAAGAGAAAGATAGTAAGAACATCCAAGGACGGCGAATTCGATATTGAAGAATTTAAGAAAATGATAACAAAAGATGTAAAACTTGTATCGATGGTGCACACGAGCAATGTAACGGGAACATCTGTTCCCGTGAAAGAAATTACGGAAATTGCACATGACCGCGGAGCAGCGGTCCTTATCGACGGTGCACAGGCTGCGCCGCATATGCCCGTCGATCTCAACAAACTGGATGTAGACTTTTATTCGATGTCGATGCATAAAATGCTCGGTCCGTCAGGCGTCGGCATACTTTACGGGAAAGAGGAACGCCTGAAAAGATTAAAGCCTCTGATATTCGGCGGCGGCACCGTAGGATTGGCAACGTACGATTCGGTGAAATTGACAGCACATCCGGAGAAATTCGAAGCAGGTCTGATGGATTATGCCGGTATCGTCGGTACGGCGGCGGCTCTGAATTATTTGTCGAAGATAGGCATGAAGAACGTTGAGAAGCACGATCTCAGATTACAAAAACTGATGGACCGTGAATTATCTGATATCAGTTCATTATCGATCGTCGGTCCGAATGACCCGTCGAAGCGC
>WQXR01000124.1 GCA_009784745.1 Methanomassiliicoccaceae archaeon
ATAAAGCAAGGCCGTTCTGTTCCTCAGTATCACGTATTAGTGTCGGCCTTTCTCGCTCTTTTGACTTTTTATTATCTTCTGGAGATACGGGCACGGATACGTTACCGTCATATCTGTTAATATCTTATTCTGTCCGGGGGGCGGCGTCATATTGTTCCTTACGGGTTCTCATTCTCTCCTTCACTTCGAAGAACGGATCTTTGAATCTGTACCTCTTGGATGCCGTGTTCCCTCTTTCTTCCAGTATGTCCTCTTTTACCAGATGGTTGAGTTTGTTCCTCAAAGCCTGTTTTCCTATAGATGGCGTCCATAAAGATGCGTCGGCGATGCTGAACCACGATGCGGTCTTGGATCTTTTTGCCAATGTCTTCGTTGTCTCGTCCATATCCTTCAGCGCATCTTTTTTCTCGAATTCGTCCAATGCATTCGAATACGCATGAAGTAACGCTTCCGCGATGTACATGACCATAGGAGAATAGTCAAGGGTTTCGTCAGTGTAAGAAAGAAGTTGATAGTACAGATCGTGTGATCTTAATATCGATTCTTCGAACTTACATAATTTACAATTCTTCAGTCCGAGTTTTTGTAACAGTATCTGGAACAGCGTTCTGCCTGTTCTGCCGTTCCCATCACTGAACGGGTGAATGCTCTCAAATTCGTGGAAGAATATCGTGGATGTTATAACTGCATCATATGGCGAGTGCGGCATCCATTCTAAGAGTTTTTTCAGTTCGCTCTCTATGTTCTGCGGATGACTCGCATTCATGGCCTCGAACTCCTCCCCGTTCTCATCTTTCGCATATATCGTCATTTCCTTTGTTCTGATCTCGCCCGGTGTTCCTTTTATTTCTGTTCTCTCAGTAAGGTAAAAATGCGTATCTTTTACGGTCTCGACCGTCCAAGGAAGTTTGAAGATGCGATCGAACTCTTCGAAGTTCGAATAGAGGTGATTGAGTATCTCCTGTTCCGGGCCTATTGTTACGTCAAAGGTGCCTTTGAAATAATCATCTGATGATCGCCTTACTTGTGCCAGCGAAAGGGGGTTTCCTTCCAATGAAACGGATTTATGAATGTTGGATGCGAACGCATCACGGACAAGCTCGTAATAATCATTGCTTCTGATAACAAAATCATTCAATTTCCGGTCGATCTCTGAGATCTTACTGAATATCTCGCGATATTCCATCCCGAGTTTCAGATCCCCTCCCAGTTTATCTTTTCTTTTATAGTGTGTCGGATAACCTGAAGGTTTGTATCTTTCATACTTACTATTGTTGAATTCTGATATCACAATATCCCTGATTTTAGTTCAAAGTATATAAAACATTCTGAATTGTGATATTTGGATATAACAATGCTCGGAACCTGACTGCATGTTCTTTTAACTTTCGGCGGGTTCGCCGAAACTATAAGGACATACCTTACGGCACAAGAAGCACTTTATCGCCCATTTCTTGTTCACCATTTTGAACATTGTTTCCGTACATACATTCCTTCCGAACGAGGATGGATCGTCCAGCGCCTTGGACGGGCACATCTCGACGCATTTGTTACAGCCGTCACAGAATGTGTACTGTGATCTTTCATCCGGGACCAGATATGCATCCGTGAGAACTGCGCTGAACCACAGAAGTGTGCCGTATTCCGGATTTATCAGCAGATAATTCCTTCCTATGATACCGAGGCCCGCAAGTTCGGCAGCGTGCTTCAACGATATCAGGCCGTATTGTTTACCGTTCACCCATTTACCGCTGAGACCGCCTATCGCCTTTGCTTTATACCCTTTGCCTTTGATCTTTTTTTCCACTTCTTTTGCGATATCTGTCAGTTTTTTGGAAATTTCGTTACGGATGCCTATGTAATCGGCGGAAGGATCGAGCAATGCCTCTTTGGGGAACGGATGACCTAGAACGATAACGGAAAGACAGCCTTCCAGATTATCGGAAGGCCTCAGACCTTCCGGTGCCGAACCGAAATCGTTGGATGAGGCTATGCCTACCACTGCCGCTCCCGCGGCCGATCCGTATCCTTTCACCGTTCCGCTGTCCAATTCGTTGGTCATCTTATCCGTGTCCTTCATTATTCGGATCTATACGTAAGTAAAAAAGAAATGGTTGGAAATGGTTTTCATCACGCCTTCTTGCCTGCGTCGTGTATCTTCTTCTCTATGCTGACCATGAACGGATTGATCTGATCCTTCTCCGACAATCCTTCCGCCGGGACTACCTTCGCGTACCCTACGACATTCAGGTCCTGGAACACGTAAAGCGTATAGTCCGCGCCGAAGGCCTTCTTTGAAGCCTCTTGGAACTTACCGTATTTCTCCCAAGTTGCGTCAACTAGCGAATTGTATGCCGTCACAGCATTACCGGTCGTATTGAAGACCATGATATGGATCTGTACATTCTTATGATTGGCATCGACGGCTCCGCCGACCGGCGAATACGTTCTGAACTCATATGACACTATATGGGTCTTCACTGCGACCGGGGCGTTCGATACATTATTTGACGGATACAGCGAGGGGTTCGCACTCGATGATTCAGGTACCACCCACCAATCGGTCGGACCGGAGAAGAAGTCCTTCGCCTCCGAGTCCACCGTTTTTCCTTCATGATCATAAGCACTGTTGAAAAGTCCGGTAAAGAAACCCGGCATGAATATCACAACGGCGATCGCGACCACCGCAATGATACCGATAACTGCTAAACCTTTGCCCAATATGTCACCTCTCTATTCCTCGAACCGTATGTTCTGGCATTTCGTATCTGTCCTCTGACATTTATTGTTTCGCTGTTAATTTTAAATATCATCGTCCTCGGACGGAGAAAGATTTTATTTCCAACGCGGCGTTAACTGTTATCGGTCATCCGTAGATGACCGACGATACGGGGGAACACTTATCATGACGAAATATAGATCTGAGATACTCAAGGTCTCATTCAAGATAATAAAGGCATCGATAAAGGAAGAAGAGATCGCACTGTTGGACGAACTTATCAATAAAAGAGCGTCGGAAGGCTGGGAACTTGTCACGTATGCCTTCATGGGCGGTGACGGGAGCTTGGGAAGAGGCGTCCTGATAACCTTCAAGAAGGATTGAACACGTATCTTCGTATCCGTTAAAGACGAATAGCAATATCGGTCAATAAAAATATAAGAACCGCTCGGCCATGTTCATCTATTGGAGGTAACGGACCTTTGAACTACGGTACGGCGCAGGCGGTCCAGCGTATGCAGGA
>WQXR01000125.1 GCA_009784745.1 Methanomassiliicoccaceae archaeon
CAACAATATCCTTTGCGTCCGAAACCGTTCTTCGACCCTCGGTCTTTGACCTCGGGTCTCAGAACGGTTTCGGCCATTGAACCAAACTATTGACTTTGGTTTCGAAGTTCTCACTTTGGATAGATACGAACTCCGTACCGTTTCGCTTATATATTTCAGACATGAGTTACACTGCGGTGGTTTAAATGGTAGACATACCCAAGAATGTTCTGGACCTGCTGGGTCGCCAGGATTCGACAAAGGTCCTCGTGACCGCTGACAAATCGGGCGTACCTCATGCAATAGTATGCGGAAGCATAATTGCCATTGATGCGAACACATTGGTCGTCGGAGAGATACTGATGAAAACATCCTCGAAGAACCTGGCGGCCAACGACAAAGCGGCCATACTCGCGGTGAACGGGATGGAATCATATCTCGTCAAAGTGAAGGTCGCCGGAAAGAAGACCGAAGGGCCTGTGTTCGACAACATGAACGCACACCTTGCGAAGATGAAACTCAAGGCCAACGCAGTATGGTTCTTCGCAGCCGAGAGCGTCTTCAACCAGTCCGCGGGACCGGATGCGGGAAAGAAACTCGCTTAAACCCCCTTCCACAATCAACTTTTTATCCTTTTCTTTTGTTGACCCCTATCATGTGGTACGAGAAGAAGAACATGTGGCCGCTGCTACTGATCGGAACATTTGTCTCACTCATCGGCGCTCTTCTTGCGTTCATGGGCCACGGCCTTCTCGGCACGCTGGTGTTCGCCGTCGGGATATCGGCCGTGGTGATCGGCTCTTCCGTCCTTAAGTTCCATTCAAAGTTCCAATTGGCGACAAGCATAAACAGCGCCGATCACGAGATCAGCGATAAAAAATGAAAGATGTTTCGGACACCTCCCCCTGATAGAAGATCCGGGTTGGGTGTCAAAGAACAAAAGATGTTTCTGACGCAAGATCAGTATCTGCGCCTGTCCTCTCTGGGAGGAGCGTGCTTTGAGTAGCATTCTTTGCAATAGACCGGTCTGCCCTGTGTGGGTTTGAACGGTACCTCGCACTCGTTGCCGCAATCTGAACACGTTGTTTTATGCATCTCGCGCGGCTGGTCCCTGTTTCTGTTGAAACCGCCTCCGCCGCCTCCGCCTCTGTATCCACCATACATTTCTTTCACCTGTTTGGGATTCCCAATATCTAACCTTTGTCTTTTGGACGGATAGGCATAATATCTCGAATGCCGTTAATGTTTACTGCGCATGTTGTATATATAATGGATGTTAAATTCTCAGCCGGTTCCCGCATTCTATGCACATCCATTCATCGCTTCCGAGTATCATGTTCGAACCGCATTTCGCACAAACAATACTTTTTTCTGACGATGCGCTGAACACTTCTTTCGATGAAAGATCGCCGACGGCCCAGGACAGAAGATCCACCAGATGATTGTATCTGCCGGTGTATTCCGCCTGATAGTGTTCTAAATTCTCGGATTCGTTGTACAGCCGGGTCCTAATGTTCCTGATGCCTCTGACAATGTTGTTGTACGTTTCCGATGATATCTTTATCAGCGGATGCACGGAGTTCCTGTACCTTACATCCAGATATTCCGTTCCGTTCTTCAGGAACCTGTCAAATCCCTTTTCATCGGGGAACACGGGAACGGAAAGCAGCAGGTCCTTCTTCTTTTTCAGTTCCGGGTCGCGGTCGATGATGCGGACCAGGGCGTCCCTGACCTGAGCGCGCATGTCGCCGTTGGTCTGTCCGTATATCTTCCTCAAAACGGATATATCATCGCTTCTTCCGACGCTTCCGATCCTCGCGGCCGCCTTTTTGAATTCCGTTCCGCGTTCGTGTTCCAACGTTTCGATCAGTTTTGGAATGAGAACATCATCCTCGCCTATCGAGGAAAGATATCCGAGACACGCCATGCTCACTCTTTCGTTATCGGTCATGCGCATCTCGCGTATGCGCTCGGCGGCACGGCGCTCTTTCAGTGAGGCGAGGAGCATTATTGTTTCCGATCTCACTCTATCGTCCGTGTTGCCGAGATGCTTCTCGATCACACTGTAAAAATCGCAGTCATAGTTGGCCGTAAGCCAACTGTCGTTGGATATTGCACCTTTTCTGCCGGACGTTACGAAGTCCACTGCACCTAAGTAGCGTTCAAGATATTCGAGTCTGCTTTTCAAACGTCATTCCTTACGTTCAATGCCTTTTTCAGTATTGCGACCTCTTCTTTGGAGAGTGTTATGCCTTTGCCCATCTTTTCTCCGTCGGGGGACCACTCGCGCACATCGAACTTCTCGGGCCTGCCGTTCCATTTTATGAGATTGAGCTCCTTCTTCCAGCCCTTGGGCGACTCTGAAAGCACAGCAATCCTCTCAACGATCTCGTATTCGATATCGACCATTAATTTCACCTTTTTATAAAACAATATCCTCTTTATATTATTTAAAGTAATAAGAAGAGTTTAGGTCAATTCGCCTGCGGGCGCGGGCAAGTTTATTAATAAGGCATACCTACGGAAGCTCATGTCCTTCTTAGATGACGTAAAAATTTACGGGATCATAGCGATGGTCGTCGGTATCCTCGCCTTGCTGCTCGGACTCTTCGGGGCGATCGATTCAGACAATGCCGCCACAGGATCCGCTGCCGCCGCGATCCCGGGACTGATGCTCATATTCGTCGGTTTTCTTGCATATGCGGGTAAAACAGATACAAAACTCAGTGCGCTTACGTATTTCCTGCTCTTCGTGGGAATAGGCATATTCATAGCGGCCTGCTTGGGCGTATACGGCGAGAACTTTTACCTCATGGTGGGGGTCATAGCCGGAATTATCGCAGCGGTGATCGGATTCATGCTGCTGAGAGGCAACAAACTGAATGAGATATGGTGGATCGTCCTCTTGCTGGTCTTCATACTCTTCGCAGTGTTCAAACTGCTGGAGGCGATCGACTGGTTCGACATCGGCGGCATAAAAGGCGTAGCGGGAGCAATAGGTGCGTTGCTGTACCTCGTGCTGTTCCTGTACATGATATACTTCCTCATGTCGAAAGAGGTCAAGAACAAGTTCGTTTGAAACCTTTTCTTTTTACTTTCTTTTCGATATTTATTATGTTCGGAGTTATTTTTTAAGAAAAGCTGTTGTTTTTATAATTTTTTCAAGCATTGGTTTTAAATATAGAACGTCTATGGGGAAATGGAATTCAATATGAACGGACCGTACAGCTC
>WQXR01000126.1 GCA_009784745.1 Methanomassiliicoccaceae archaeon
ATCAAGATGCTACAAACTCATAGAAATGGCATCATTCCTGTTCCTTCTTCTGGTCACCGTTCCGTTGTATATTTTCGTGGGAGTACAGATACAGATTTACATGGAGGATGCGATATTGGAACTGTTGAGGATGATATTATGACGATCGATATGAAAATGATGAGATCGAACGGATTTCCAGTGGTTGTCATCAAGTTAAAAGAAAAGATGGAGATATTTTGCTCTCCAGGGGTATCGAACATTGGCAATACGATATCCGATACATTGATGATAATAGAAGTTCCGAAACTTTACGATAACCGTGAACCGATGAACGATATCGAAAAAGTAAGAAATGATCTTAAACTGCCGGAGAACACCGTCGGATTGATGACCGCGGCGGAATTGGAATACGTTACCGCATTCAAAGAAACTGATTTTGAAGGAATGCATACTTCGGTCGTCGCAACAGCAGGATTAGGGAATCAGGTGATCGCCGGCGATATAATTTACGACATGGATGCACGTCTCGTCCGTTCTCTGGAGAAGGAAAAGAGAATAAGGGCAAGAAGACCCGGAACGATAAATGTCATTGCGATCTCACCTGTTCCGCTCACTGATGCGGCCAAAGCAAATGCCTTTATCGTCGTAACAGAAGCAAAGACCGCCGCGTTGCGATCATTGGGGCATGACGCAACGGGAACGACGTCAGACGCCGTTGCGATAGTATCCCCTGTTAAAGGGAAGAGAGAGGAATACTGCGGAACGGGAACTTCGTTAGGAATATCTTTAGCAAGATCTGTGAAAGACGCAGTTCGCGATTCCCTGATAAAACGTGAGGATCTTCCGGAAACGGGAACATTCTTAGATCAATTGAAAAAATTAGATATCACGGAAGAAAAACTTTGGGATGCCGCAATTGAGATATATCATCCGAATCCGGATTGGGATACAGCGAAACTCAAGAACATCTTTCATGAACTTCTAGCAATATATTCAAAGGACATCAACGTCTCGTCGCTGATACAGGCGGCCATCGAATTGGAACGTCTCGGTAACTTGGATATGATCTGTGCGATGCCTCGCGGAATGTTCAGAACAGATCCGATACATTTGATCGCAGATGAGATATTAGGAATGCAGCTGGCACAATACATTTCAGGAACACGTGGAATATTTGAATTCCATAGATTCGATCGTCATAAACCCGGGATAATAAAAGAGCTCGGACCGTTCATGGATGACATAATATGCGGCCTTGTGGGCGGAATAATGTCATCGATATATACCAAACTTTTCGACGGTGAGAGATAATGGGCGCACTGAAAGCAATGTTCTCGTTCTTTACGATGATAAGGTTGGACATAACACAAGATGACATGGACGCCATGGACAGAAGATTTTGGATGGTGCCGATCGTTGGTGCGTTGTACGGACTGATAGCCGCGGTGCTTATGTTCACCCTTACGGAATTCATTACTCCGCTTCCTGCGGCTGTCGTCACATTCTTTGTAATATTTGCGTTCAACAGATTCCTTCACATAGACGGAACGATAGACGTAGGCGACGGACTAGTCGTCGCCGGAACAAGAGAGGATCACCTCAGAGCATTGAAAGATACGAGAATAGGCGCCGGAGGGATGGCATTCGCGCTGATGATAATTTTGATGTCAATCACAATGACATCATCACTTTGGATGCTTTCTTTGGTGGCGCCGTTCTTCCTGTTCTCGTCAGAGATATTGGCAAAATTGGGAATGGTATCTGCGGCCGCTTTCGGGGAACCCGGAAGCGGGATGGCCGGTAACAGCGTCCGCAACACAAAATTATCGTCGCTTATTCTTGCGGCCATATTGGCGGTCATACTCATCGTAATATCCGTCGGAGCGGTGGTCTATATATTAGATACATTCACAGATCTGACGGTAACGCTTCCGGAGCATTATGTCGCATTTTTGGCTGTACCGCTGATAGTTTCGATCTTCACCGGAATGGTGATGTCCTCGATCGCAAAGAAGAACTTCGGCATGGTGAACGGCGACGTTCTCGGCGCAACGAACGAGATAACAAGAGTAACAGCCCTTCTGACATTTTTGATAATGCTCTCGGTGATATGATGGAAGCTCTGATCCATGCCGGCGGAAGAGGATCAAGGATGGGCCAGTGCGGAACAGAAAAACCGATGCTGGAGATAGGCGGAATTCCGGTAATAAAAAGAGTAGTAGATGCGGTAGCATCATCAAGCAACGTAAGCAGAGTGATCGTTTCTGTGAGTGATAATACAATGGAAACGGAAAAGTTCCTCGTATCCGAAGGCGTAGAGACGATACACACATCCGGTAACGACTTCGTCGATGATCTTCACAAAGCGTTCGAGGTGATGAACAACCGTTACGTGATGACGGCGCCTTGCGACGTACCGTTGCTGAACAGACAGGCGGTCGATATGTTATATGATTTCTTCGATCCAGATACGATGGAATCCGCGATAGCGGTCGTAAGCGAAGATATGCTCAGATCGATAGGATCGACACCTTCATATTCCATTGACATCAACGGCAGGAAATGGGTGCTTTCCGGATTATGTATAATGGATCGTATAAGGACGCTGACATTACCGAACGATGTATTCATCAAGGAAACATACATGCTCACGGAGATGCTTGAACTGGCTGTGAATGTCAATACACAGAATGATCTGGAATTTGCGAAGAAAATGGCTAAACATCAGATATGTTAATTCATCTTATCGGCAGTTCGGAGGAACATCGCCATATACAGCGGCAATGTTATTTTTTTATCATCTGCGCCCACATTTCCGGAGATCAGTTTCAGCGCATACGGCGGTTTGAATTTTTTGATGAAATGATCGAGAGACAGCGTTTTTCCGTTCCCGGATTTTACTTCCAGCGGAATGACGCCCTCATCCATGGTCAACAGAAATTCTATTTCTTGTTTTCCTTCATCAGGCTTGTAATATTTCAAAGGAACATCTTTCTTGAGAAGAATGTCTGCTATCAGGTTCTCATAAATTCCCCCCTTTGTCGGCCCCTTCAATGTATTATCATAGAATTCCGATTTCATCTTCAGACCGTACATTGCATTCAATATCCCGATATCGGTCAAATAAACTTTGAAGTAACCGGTCTCATTGTATGCAGGTAACGGAAAGACGGGAGCGGTCACATTGTTACAGAACGTGA
>WQXR01000127.1 GCA_009784745.1 Methanomassiliicoccaceae archaeon
AAGGTAAGTCCAGGCGGAAGGGTGCCTTGTGACGTCACCTCTATCCTATCGTCAAAGACAGCGACCATCGTCCTGCCTTCTATCTGTATATAATTACGATGTGCCAGCGCATTCGCGATCGATTCTCTTATCGCATCTTTCGGTACCTCGAAAATGTCTTCATTGGCTATTGACCTCTTCTGTAGTCTGATACCAACATTGGTATGTCTGAGAACGAAACTCAGGGCCTTGTCTATCTGTTTATGCACAGGACCGTCGATCGTCTCTTTGTCAAGGAATATGCTCTTTGTGTTTCCTTTGAAACTCGCACATTCCGTGACGTACGAGGGGTGATTACTACCGACGAGCAGCGAATAAGCGATCGTCGGATACTCACCGTCAGCATCTTTTCTTATCACACGCAGGTTGACAAGATCCTTTCTCGTGAATTCTCTTTTTTTGTATTCTGAGAGGTCTTCACACAATCTCTTTATCTCATACTCGTCCAGATCTTCCTCTTCGCTTCTGAACCCGTCGAACGATCTGCCGCTTGTACGCAATTCCATTTCGCGTACCGTTGCTTCCGATGACTGTCGATTGGCGGAACCGACGCGTATGAATGTCGTTTCCCATTTCTTACCTTTGATGTGATACGGTCTTTTATCACCCTCATGTACTCTTATCTCAAGGACATTCTTTCCTTCCAGATTCCACCTGTGGAAGTGAGGAACGATCTGAGGGGTACAGAGATCGGTCACGGCGCTCGTGACCCTGGATTCAATATCGTTCATCTCTTCCCATGACAATCCCGTTATATTGCGTTGGTCATTAACACCAATGATCAATTTTCCTCCTGCACCGTTGCTGTACGAGATAATGGTGTCGACATAGCGCATACTGTCCTCGGGGAGTTCTGTCTTAAACTCCATCTTCTCACCTTCGCCTTTCCTTATCTCGTCCAAAAGGGTCATTGTCTCACTCAACGGTCTCCGTATTAATCAATTGTGTGTTCCTTCATGATCTTGATCATCGGCTTTCTTCCGGCCATTGCATCAGGTGGACAACGAAAACAACAGAATAAAGTTATCGGATGACCGTCAGTGAATATGCGCTTCGAAACGATATCATGAACCGAGATTTGCCTTTTCAATTGCGTTATCTATCTCATTCTTCAGATGTTCCGGCAATCCCGTTATTCCGCCTTCTAAGAATCCTCGCACTATCATACCGACAGCCTCATCTTCCGTGAGACCGCGCATCATCAGATATTCAACTTGATCGCGAGCGATCTTTCCGACCGCAGCCTCATGGGTCATCTCAACGTCCGCAACGGTAGATTCCAATTCCGGAACAGCAAAAGTAAGACCTCCGTCCCTGAGGACGAGACTTCTGCATTCAAGGTGCGCCTTAGCACCTGACGCATTACCGGAAAGACGTCCTCTTGCTATCATTCTTCCTCCGAGCGTTATACTTCTTGAGATGATCTCAGCACTTGTTCCCTGCGCATTGAGTTCAACTTTGCTTCCCATATCGATATCGGAACCTTCATGCGATAAACATATACTGCTGAACTTTGCTGACGCTCCTTCTCCGTTAAGGTAGGCGGCCGGATAGCTCTGAACGGAACCGACACGGTTCAGTATGACGTAGTTATTGACAAACTTCGCATTCTTTCCCAATATTGCGCCCGATCTCGGCCTCACATGCGTTGATTCGCCCCAGTTGTGTATCATCGAGAACGTCAAAGAAGCATTATCTTTGATGAACGTTTCAGATATTCCGATATGTAATGATTCACCGGCATGTTTGCTTGTTGTGCATCCTGTTATTATTTCCAGCGAAGCACCTTCTTCAACGATGACGATGTTATGAACGTTCTGCATCTGTTTGTTGCGGTTTATCAGCATACACGTTTGTACCGGTTCTTTGATATGTTTCCCTGCTTTGACGCGTATGAAGTACCCGTCCGAATCTTCTAAGTACGTCTTTGAAGTGTATTTATCTTTTTCAGGTTCCACCGCTTTCCAGAGGTATTCCGAAAGGTCATATCTTTTGGCGGCCTCTCTTATTGACATGAGTTCAATGTCGTCAGTATGTTTTGATATGTGCGACGGCCCGTTATCAACGAACAGCAACGTACCCGAACGTCCTTTTTTACATGGTGTGACACCGACATTGACCATTCTTTCTTTCATGTCATCAGATACTTTTTCAATGTCATCCACCTTTTCCGGCGTATAGGTGCTTACTTTGTACTTACCGATATCAATATCGGGGCCGTAGGCCGCTTTCTTGTCAGCGGAAGCGATCACATCTTTACCATTCTGCATTGGATGCACTCCTTGTATCCTCTTTCTCTGATGTCCTTTAACAGATCAACAGGTCTTCCGGAACATTTTATGTTGCCGTCCTTCAAAATGTACGCATGATCTGCGCCTATGTGATCAAGTATCTGGCCTGTGTGAGTTATCACCAACGCGGAAACGTTCTTTCCGAGATCGCAATGCGAATCCCCGTAAAGAAGGTCGCGTACCTTATTACCGACGAGATCGATGCTTTCCAGATCCACACCGGATTCAGGTTCGTCAAGCAATATGAACTTCGGTCTCTGTGCCGTCAGTTGTAATAATTCGGAACGTTTTATCTCTCCTCCGGAAAAGCCTACGTTTATATCCCTTTCCAAAAATTCGTTCATTCTGAACTCGTTCGCTCTTTTTACCATCTTTTCCTTGTCCTTGGAAACTGTTTGCACAAGTGTCTTTAATTTTACGCCGACGATGTTCGGAGGGCGCTGCATCATCATGCCTATTCCCATTTTCGCACGTTCGTCTATGGGCATGTTCGTTATGTCGATGTTATTGTAAATTATGCGCCCTTTGGTTATCTTGCAGTATCCGAGACCCATGATCGCCGCTAAAAGCGTCGATTTTCCGGAACCGTTAGGTCCGAACAGGACGCATGTCTGTCCGTCGCCTATCTCAAGATCGATACCTTTCAGGATCTCTCGTCCTCCGGCTTCCGCGTGAAGGTCCTCTATCTTCAGCAATTTTATCCTCACCGCTTAGTAGTTTACATTGTATATTAAATCTACCTTTCGATTGTTAAGTATCCCGTTGCATCAGAATATTCGCAGTTAAATTAATGTCCGCGTTGAAAAATCTGCCTAAACTTAAATCGTGACCTGTGGTTCTTGAGTTTACCA
>WQXR01000128.1 GCA_009784745.1 Methanomassiliicoccaceae archaeon
ATGATATGCAAAAAATGCGGTCATGAGAATTCTGCGGATGAGATATTCTGCGAAAGATGCGACCATAAACTGGATGAACCGTACGTGAAAGAAAGGACAGCGTTCATACCTTTGATGTATGCGATACTTGCGGCGCTTGCGTTGGGCGTTGCGGCGCTTGTGATAAGTCTTGTATTCACGGATATAGATTGGTTCGTTCCCGTGATCGCCGGCGGGATCGGATTATTCCTCGGTACATATTCATTGTCGGTCGTAAGGATGTCTGAGAATTCAAACAGAACAGTATTCCTCATACTTGCGGCAGCAGCGATAATCATGTCCGCAGCAGGTCTGTTACTCGGTATCGCCGGTTATGAATGATACAGCAGAAGTGAGCAGCGATGGTAAAGTACCGCGGTAAGTACATATTGGAAGGGCTGGATGCCATACCGGAAGAGATGGAAAGGGATCTGGACCTTGCATACGGAGTATGCGAACGGTTGCATAATAGATTTGAATGCGAGATGTGCGGCAAATGCTGCCATCAGGCCAATATCAACGTGAGGGATGAGGAAGTTCAGAGAATTGCGGATCATCTGAAAATAAGTTCCGATGAATTCATCTCCGAATATCTTTACCGGAATAACAATTTATGGCTTTTTAAAAAGTCAGGTGCGTGCAGATTCCTGGATGAAAATAACAAATGCAAAATATGGCAGAAAAGACCAATGATATGCGGCGATTTTCCGTATCTCGTTGCAAAGTTCATGAGCCGCGTTTATCTTTCGATCGTGAATGAAATTCCGATAGATCTTGCGTACATGGAAGATGATTGGCCGTGTACCGCAAAGATAAAGGATTCCGTGGAAGCATTGATACTTGAAGCGCGGAAAAAGAAAAAGATCATTCGTTCTCTCTGAAATGTTCGATCATCCTTTTGTGATACGCAGAAGGATCTATTATGTGACCGGCGTTGGGTATCCGGTACGCGGCACAGCCTTTTATCAAAGATGCAATTTCATCACCTATCTCCGGCGGTACCATGATATCACTCATCCCATGAATTGAAAGCGTCGGAACAGATATTGACGATATACGCTGGCGGCTGTCGTATCTGTCGACCTCTTCCATCTGATCAGCTATTCCGTTTATCGTCGACATGAATTGCTTTTTTGACGAAGGTCTTCCTTTTTCCTCTCTTCTTCTGAATGCGGATTCCGGTAAGCACATGCCTTGGAGGATCATTGACAGAACATCAATATCTGCGCCCTCTCTCACGGCGCGTATCGCTGTGTTCATCATGTGACTCGAACGCGCAGGTCTGCGCATGTACGCAGAAATAAGCGTCAAAGAGATGATACGTTCTGAATTCGATATTGCAAGTTCCTGCGCCATGCACCCGCCCATCGACCATCCTACGATGTGTGCTTTGAATATCGAAAGATGATCCATTAGAGAAAGTATATCATCCTTCATATCGACGGTCGTGAACTTTCCGTTGTAAATTGTTTTACCTGCACCGCGGTTATCTATCATGATAACTTTGTATTCGGAAGAAAGTAAAGGAACAAGATTGTTCCAAAATGATATATCACCGCCGAATCCAGTTACAAGCATTACCGGCGTTCCGTTGCCGGTAACTTCGTAATTTATTTTTTGTCCGTTGATGTCGGCAATGACCATATTCGGGATTCAATTAGCATAGTATAAAAAAGTTACGTTGGTTTCCGCAACGAACGTAAATTTTCCGCTGACAGTTCTATATATAATGGTTCATATCCGTCATTAGGTAAAAAATATGTCGTCAACAGATAAACTGGGTAAAAGAGTTCGTATGTACAGAGAAAAATTAGGTCTAACGGCGGAAGAACTCTCAACGAATTCAGGTCTTGGTCTTGATCTTATAAACGATATCGAATCAGGTACGACATACCCGCCGATAGGTTCGATCATAAAATTATCCCGTGCTTTGGGACAGAGGGTCGGAACATTCATGGATGACCAGTTCATAAAAGATCCGTTAGTGATAAGGTTCAACGAGAGAGAAGAGGAAACATCATCTCACAGAGCGGCCGACGGTCATTATCATTACTATCCTTTAGGAAAAGGAAAAACGGACAGGCACATGGAACCTTTATACATCAAGATAGAGGCGGATGAGGAGGAAGAATTGTCATCGCATGAGGGCGAGGAATTCGTATTGGTCATCTCCGGAGAGATAAAACTCATCTACGGTAAAGAAACTCATATATTGAGAACGGGCGACACATTGTATTACAATTCGTTAGTGCCGCACCATCTGGGAAGCGTGAACGGTCCGGCAGAGATACTCGCCGTAATATATGCGCCGGTATGACCATGAAAAGAAAAGAGATAACAACAGAGGAAACATTGGGCGAACTCCTTGAGAAACGTGCATCCGAGTTCCCTGATGTTGATGCCGTCGTATTCGTTGACCGTGATTACAGGATGACATGGAAGGAATTCAATGATTCCGTTGACACGATAGCAAAGGGATTAATGGCGTTGGGCGTTGAAAAAGGCGACAAATTAGCGTTATGGGCCACGAACGTTCCTCACTGGGTGTCGTTACAATTCGCGACCGCCAAGATAGGTGCGATATTACTGACAATAAACACGAACTACAGATCAACGGAAATTGACTACATACTGAAACAATCGGAAACGGAACATCTGATGATGATAGATGGTCACCGCGATACCGATTATGTTGCTACGATCTACGAACTCATGCCGGAATTAAAAATTCTCCCAAGAGAAACATTCCATACCAACAGATACCCGCGTTTAAAAAGCGTTATGTTCTTGGGTCCGGAGAAACACCGCGGAATGTATTCCATGACCGAAATATTATCGTTATCATGCCAAATATCCGACGAAGAATACGAAGAAAGGAAAAAGAATGTTTCTTGTTATGATGTAGTGAATATGCAATATACTTCAGGAACAACAGGATTTCCAAAAGGTGTGATGCTGACGCATTTCAACATCGCTAACGACGGATTCTGGATAGGAGAGAATATGAATTACAGCGAGAAGGACCGCATTTGTCTTCCTGTTCCTTTATTTCATTGTTTCGGCTGTGTATTGGGAGTGATGGCATCCGTTAACCACGGTTCAACGATGGTGATATTGGAACAATATGATCCAGTTGTTGCAATGACCGCGATAGAACAGGA
>WQXR01000129.1 GCA_009784745.1 Methanomassiliicoccaceae archaeon
CGGGTCTGCGCTCCTTCTTATCAGAGTTGCGAATGCGCTTTGGATCTTGAATTTCTTATCGATCGGGTATAGCGTTCGTATCAATCCGGTGGTGTTACATGATACAACACGCGAGAACTGCGCTCCCCACGATTCTTTGTAATTGGCCAATGCGTTGAACGATATTCCCGTGAGGCTGTGGTCCTCCCCTCCCTGGAATATCCCTTTCACGCCAGCATCAGCATACTCTTTCTTGTAGGCTTCGGCAACATCGCCCGGCGTACAATCTACAACGAGATCAACTTTCTTGTAAAGATCTTTGATAGTTCCGGCAACTTTGATACCGGCCTTTTCAAAGGCTTCTCTGGATTCCTCCGGGACGTATATCGGCAGGCCCAGATCTCGGGCGGTAAACGCTTCATACGTTGGCCTCGTTTTAGTTACGCCGACGACCTCCATGTCATCCTGCAGATTGATTGCTGTTGCCGATCTCTTACCGATGGTTCCGTATCCGTTTATGCCGACCTTCACTTTCACGTGATCACTTATCCGCTGTATACGTTACGGATAAGATAAGGTTTGCTTCGTTTCCATCGTTTTTTCAGTACGCAATATGAAACTCTTCACACGAAGGTGGTGCAATCGCAATTAGTTGATATAATTCCAATAAGGAAAAAACAGCATCTTTCTGATGCTCCATACGTCATCAGCCACTCCGGCGGCCATCGCCGGAGTGCCGTACTTTATTCCTTTGATCTTGTGTGACATGTGCGGCCTGCAGAAGTTGTAGTACCTCATGAAGAACGATAGATGAGCGGTCAAATGGTTGATGTTCTTTGACGGTCCGATGGTCTTCCGTGAGAAACGTTTCATCTCCTGCCTCAGCGTCAGGTTGAGGCGTTCGACCATGGATGTTGTGATATCCTTCTCATCGACTTTACCGAATACAACGCGCTTTTCCGTTTTGACAAGTTTTCTTCCCTCCATCGTTTTTATCAGTTGAGCGTAATGCAGATCATCGGGCGCAACTTTCTTATCAGGGTGCTTGATGCGACGGTCGAACGGGTTCTTGAATTTCTTCTTGACCCCGTATTTTTTGAGTATCGCGCTTTTGTAATAGTTCAATCCGTCCGATACGAAAAGAGGTGTATTTTCCAGCCTATCCCGCACTTTCTCGATCATGATGTCCGCATCCTTACGGAAACGCTGGCCAACATGGAATGTTATCAACAATCTGGTTGATGATTCTACGGCAGTCCGGACCCAAGTTCCGTCGTCCGAGACATCGTCCACCCGCGGTAATCTTTTTTTTGAATGTATGTCCACATCTCATCCAATTCCACTTTGGATACTTTCAGCGTTCTCATCAATACCGTTTCAACATCCTCTGAATGGTCGGCCGCACGCATTAACCAACGCCGTATCGTTTCCTGATTCACTTTCAATTTCTTCGATATTCCGCGGATGCTCATCCCGCTGACAGCGAGTTCCAATGCATCCATGATGATCTTGTCATCCGTCCTGAGATCGTATATCGCAGTTCCGGTACGATCGTTGAAAACTATGCCGCAATGCCTGCATATGTACTTCCGGACGGTGCCGCTTCTTGTTTCATAAGTACCGTTGGCGGCTATGTTATCGTCGCCCGCTTCTCCGTACTTATCGCACTTTCGATTGGTACATGTCACGCCTTTGAACGAATTCTTCGGACCTCTGAGACCCATCCTTATCCCTCTGTGGACGAGTATACAGGTGTAAGTATTTAATTTCAACTAATTGCGATTGCACCGCCGCGTAAGAAAAGGTATAATGCGTACATATGCGTTCATACAGTCATGAAGGGCTTCTTCTCTCCGGCATCGATAGCGGTCATCGGTGCCTCATCCGATATTCGTAAGGTGGGAGGGATGATACTCAGGAACATAATCGATTCAGGGTATTCGGGAAAGATATCTCCCATAAACCTGAACGGCGGGACGATCTGCGGGCTGAAAGCAGAGAGGTCGATAGATTCCCTTGATTATGTTCCGGAACTTGTGATAATGGCGCTCCGTTCCGATATGGTGATCGGCGAGATGGAAAAGGTCGGTAAAAAGGGAGTGGACTCAGTCGTTATCATAACCGCCGGATTCAAAGAGGAAGGGTCGGAAGGGCGCGAGTTAGAGGCAAAGCTGAGCGAAGTGTCAATAAAATACGGAATAAGGGTGGTAGGCCCTAATTGTTTCGGATTGATAAACACACATCGGAATCTCAACTCAACCTTTTCGTCATTGTTCCCTCCGGCCGGAGGGATATCGCTCTGCTCGCAATCGGGCGCCGTCGGCGCGACGATGCTCGATTGGTCGATACATACGAACAACGGCATCTCGAAGTTCATATCCCTCGGGAACAAGATGGACATAGACGAGGCGGATGTTGTGGAATACCTGGGAAACGATGACGATACGAAAGTCATAGGCATATACTCGGAGGGGATAACCGACGGAAGGAGATTCATGGATTCCGTCAGCAGATCCAACAAGCCCGTAGTGATACTCAAATCCGGAAGATCTGCCGCCGGGTCAATGGCCGCATCCTCGCATACGGGAGCATTATCAGGCACGGATGCCGTATACGATGCGGTATTCGACCGCCTGAACATAATACGGGTGAACGATCTAGACGGTCTTTTCGATGCTCTGTCCGTTATATCATCATCCAAGCCCATGGAAAAGGAAGGCGTTGCCGTGATAACAAATGCAGGCGGACTAGGAGTCATGGCAGCCGATGCCTGTTCCGAGAACCCGGAGATATCATTGGCATCGCTGTCCTCGGAAACGGAGGACGGCATCAGGAAAAAGATCCCTTCCGCCGCAAGTGAACACAATCCGGTGGATGTGAGAGGGGATGCCACCAATGAAATGATCATCGATGCGCTGAAGATCGTTTCAGATGACGAGAATGTGGGTGCAGCGGCGATATTATCATCGCCTCTCGATGCCACCGACCTCGGTTCAATAGCGACCGCAATATCTGATATGAAAGACCTGAACATTCCGATCACCGTATCATTCGCAGGAGGCACCGAATGCGAGAAAGCATCATCCATATTGAGAATGAACGGCATCC
>WQXR01000130.1 GCA_009784745.1 Methanomassiliicoccaceae archaeon
GAGAGGTTCCGCCGAGGCGCGGAACATCACACGTGTTTACGGAAAGTACAGACGGAGAACGTATGAAGTTCTCGATCTGGAAGAGAATTAAGGTCACCGTGCTTTTTCGCGGTCAGAATTCAATAGTTTTCCTGGCAATATGCTGACAGTCTCCGCAATTCATATAGCAAACTGTCCGCAAAACATATATCAAAAGGTCCGCAATTCATATAGCAAACTGTCCGCAAAACATATATCAAAGTATTAGCATATCACATATATGGAAGACCCAGACGATCTGAACGAAGCCGAGATCCGTAAACGCTATATTCCGAGGGTCGTTGATCCGGAAATAGAAAAGCTACTGAATGTATTCGGCGCCGTTCAGATATCAGGTTGCAAATGGTGCGGGAAATCATGGACAGGTCTGATTCACTCAAGATCATCCATATTCATAGGGAGGCCGAAGAACCGTGCATTCGCGGAAACGGACCCGGAGGTCGCTCTGAAAGGGGAAGAACCTCGTCTGGTAGATGAATGGCAGGATGTCCCGGCATTATGGGATGCGGCCAGATACAACATCGATTTCTCCACCAAGAAGGGCAAGTACATATTCACAGGATCTGTCACGCCACCGAAAGATTCTCCGGAACATTCCGGTGAGGGCAGGTTTGCACCAGTGAAAATGAGACCGATGTCATTGTTTGAATCAAGAGACAGTAACGGTGCCGTGTCGCTGTCAAAACTATTTCAGGGAGAAATGCCCGCATCATCCGTTTCAGACATGGGGTATGAAAAGATCGTAAAACTCATATGTAAAGGAGGATGGCCCGCAGGGTTGGCTGTCAAAGATAGCGACATAACACTGATCCCCAGAATGTATGTGGAAATGATGGTCAATTTCGATTTTTTCAAAGTGGATGGTGTGAAAAGGGACCCTGTCATCATGAGACGTGTTCTCAGATCTCTGGCAAGGAACAACGCAACTGAAGCAAGGATATCCGTCCTTGCCAATGATGTTCAAGATGCAGATCTTCCGCTGTCTCCGATAACAGCCGGCGGATATCTGGATGTATTGAAAAAATTATTCGTGATCGAAGAACAGGAACCTTGGATGCCCGAGATACGTTCGAGCGCTCGTCTGCGCAAATCTCCGAAAAGACATTTCGCAGACCCATCCATCGCGGCTGCAGCGCTCAGAATGAGACCTGAAGCCGTTCTCAGAGACACAGAGACGGCCGGATTCCTATTCGAGTCTCTATGTTACAGAGATCTGTGCGTATATTCAGCACCGTTCAGGGGCAACATCCTTTACTATCGCGATGACAGCGGTCTGGAAGCGGACATGATCATAGAGGCCGATGACGGAAAATGGGCTGCCGCAGAAGTAAAACTCGGTTATTCTAAAGTGGACGAGGCCGCAGCCAATCTGACACGTCTGAAAGAAAAGATAGTGGCCGGCGGCGGAAATGAACCTGTGTTTATGATGGTGATATGTGCGACCGCAATGTCATCATACGTTCGTGATGACGGAATATATGTCGTTCCGATAGACTGTTTGGGGCCTTGAATCTCCAAACAATTTATTGTTCATCGGAACCCAATATAAATTCCAGGACATCTGAAAGATTGTTGCTTCTCACAACAATGTCAGAAGCGGCAATGACCGCTTCGTCAATGGGATTGAACGCTATGGCAAATCCGGTAGCGTTCATCATTTTCACATCGGTGTATGAATTTCCGATGGCAACAGTTTCTTCTTCACTCACGCTATATCTTTCCATGAACTCTCTCGTAACAATTCCTTTATCGGTAAGATCGACAACAACTTTACCGTCACCGGTAAGTTTACCGTCAGGATACGTTAATATTTGATTTGCGGCAAAACCATCGAATCCGTATTCGTTCGATATCATTTCCGCAGCTTTGTCAATACCGCCGCTTACAATAACGGATCTGATACCGTTATGAGAAAGCGTTGCGATCGTCTCCTGAATTCCTGAGATCAGAGGGATATCATGCAACGCGTTAACAATATCCCTGATATTCGTATTCGGATCTTTCCTTAACCACAATCCGATATCACGGCGTATGAATTCAATTTCAGTGATCTTACCTTCTTTGAACAATCCGAACGCTTCTTCGTTATCTACGTTCATCTTATCGTGCACCCATGTCCATGAGCTTACGTAGTCGATAAGAACACCGTCCATATCGAATACCACAAGTTTGTATCTTCTTTTCACAACGTCAGCACAGCAAACGCTTAATAAAAACTGTTGCCTTCGGCGTATCATGATAACTCTTCTGGGCACCGGTCATGTTTTCAAAATTGCGGAACCGGTATCGTTCATAATAAAGAACATATGGCCTGATGCGGTTCTTGTGGAACTTGATGAGAAGAGATACAACGCCTTAACGTCACCCCCCGGCGGAGCCGGGGAGAATAACAATTCATGGACGTACAGGAACATGGCCGAATATCAGAAGAGCGTGGCGGAAGAGAATGAGTCGATAGTGGGAGCAGAATTACTGGCAGCCGCGGAAACAGGAAAGATGATCGGTGCCGCAGTTGAGTTTATTGATAAAGATGCGGCGGAAACGATGAACGAAGCGTTCAAAGAGATGTCATTTCGAGAGAAGACAAGATTCTTTTTCTCAATGATCGGAGATAAATTCAGATCAAAGAAGAAAGCTCAGACAGCGGTAGAAGAATTTGCGGAAAAGGAAGAAGAATATTTCGAGGATCTCAGAAAGAAGTATCCCACGCTGGTGAGAAAGCTCATAGACGAAAGGAATGAGCACATGGCAGGAAAGATAAACGAAGCGTCTGAGAAATATGAGAACATTGTTGTTGTTATCGGAGACGGTCACGTTGAGGGAATTGCTAAACTTCTCAGTACAGCGAACATAAGAAAGATAAGGCTGAAAACATTAATGGACAAAGAACTGATGGATACGTTGCGCGCAGAACTTTGGTCAGGGAAGGAAGAAGCGGACGGAGAAGCGCAGGAAAAGAAAGAACAAACGGAATACGCAAAAGAGGAAAGCGAAGGAGGGAAAGAAGAATGATCGTGAAGTTATTGGCGTACACACAGAA
>WQXR01000131.1 GCA_009784745.1 Methanomassiliicoccaceae archaeon
CCGCCTTCCGCCTTGGCCTCCATCGTCATGTTGCCGGTCATGTATTTCATCGCCCCGGCCGTAGAGAAGAAATCCTCTCCGGGATCCAGTTCGATGTTGGCGAACTGAAGATTCGAGCCTGTTATAGTATATTTCATCATGTATCACCTGATATGTGCTGTACAGCGGACAGCGATTTATATTTAGTCATATTCAGTATCACAGATATCATGCAACATCTCGAAAAACTCGGGTGCGGCGCAGAGGCGACCGTTTACAGGACAACGTATCTCGGGCGCGATGCCGTGGTCAAGACAAGGTGCCCAAAGGATTACAGGCACTCGGAACTTGATATGCGCCTGAGATCATCAAGAACCAAGAGTGAAGCACGCATAATGGCAGAGGCCAGAAGGACCGGCGTCAGAACTCCGATAATATATGACATCGATATGAACCGATGCGACATCACCATGGAGTTCATGGCCGGCCGCAAGGTCAAGGATGTGCTTGACGAAGAGCCTTCGTCTGCGAGTGAGATATGTGTGAAGATCGGAAAGATGATAGCGAAACTGCACAACGGAAGGATATCACACGGCGACCTTACCACATCCAATATGATACTCATGCCGAACGGCGAGATATGCCTTCTCGATATGTCCCTCGGAGCGACGATGGCCGACATAGAGGACATGGGCGTTGATATCCACTTGCTGCAGAGGGCGTTCACATCCGCGCATTCCGGTCTTGAGGATGCGATGGATGTCATCATGGGATCATATTCAGAGAATATGGATGATGTTGACAGTGTGCTGAAACGCATCGATGATATCAGAGCCAGAGCGAGGTACACATGATCCTGAAAGTGATCACATCGAATCTCGGAAAGGTAAAGGAGTATCGCGATTCGCTGGGATCGTTCGGCATCCGCATTGAACATATGAAGATCCCATATGATGAGATACAATCGTCGAAGCTGGAAGATGTTGTGAAAGAAAGTATGGAACATCTTAAAGCGTCCGGCCTGACGGACTTCATAATAGATGACTCCGGTATGTTCGTCGATGCATTGGGAGGATTTCCCGGAGTTTATTCGGCATACGTTCAGAAGACCGTCGGTAACGCCGGCATCCTGAAACTCATGGAGAACGTTGACGCAAGGAATGCGAACTTCCAATGCTGCATAGGATGCAACATCAAAGGCAAGGACATCATCGTCACCGGAAGATGCGAAGGCACAATACTGAGAAAGGAAACGGGAACCGAAGGTTTCGGATATGACCCCATATTCAGCCATGATGGAAAACGATCATTTGCGGAATTGCCTTTGCAAGAGAAGAACGAAGTATCACATAGGGGCATCGCCGTCAAGCTTCTGATCAACGAAATGAAAAAGATCGCTTGAATCGGGCGAAATCTTAATAATCAATTCCACATGCACAACTTAAGGGTCTATGGGCTAGCCTGGTATACTTGTGGCTTTGGGAGCCATTGACTCCGGTTCAAATCCGGATAGACCCACTCCTAAACCTTGTTGCGAAAGACATGGATTGTGTTTTATATGCATACGCGCTAATGTGGAAGTATGTATTGTACCGGGTGCGGCAGTCAGTTGGATGAGGGGCAGGAGTACTGCAAAGATTGCGGTCAGAGGGCCGGTACGGTCGAGAAGAAGCCTCCGTATGCTGTTCAGACGCGGGAAAAGAGTGAAGGGATCACCGTCTTGTTCTCATTATTGTGGGCGGGAGCGGGGCATGTGTACGTCGGCAAGATAAGCAAAGGATTCGCAATAATATTGGTTTATTTTATGTTATTTGCGATCATAGGCTACTTATTGACCATCGGAAGCTGGGAATATTCTCACTCCGATTGGTTTTATGATTATTATTACTTTAAATTTACCTATCTCAGGGAAGCCCTTCTCTTAACGATACCTCTGTTCATATTGTGGCTCTGGAACATATTCGACGCATATAAATCGGCGAAAGAATACAATAGTTCTATCAAGACCACCGGGAACCCTCCGTGGTGATCCGTTCTAAAAACCGTTTCTTCTCTTTTCAATTACGATGTATCGTATCCTTTGCGTCATGATCTTTACTTTTGAAATGTTACTAAACGTTATTAAAGCAAATCGCCATCGACTCTTTGTGATAATTCGTGTATTGCAGTAAATGCGGTAATTTGATGAATGAAGGACAGAAGTTCTGCGATAAATGCGGCCAGAGTTCTGAAGCGGTTGGACCGCCGATGCACGTAGTGTATGTGAGTGAAAAAAGCGATGGTCTCGCCGCCGTGCTCTCATTATTGTGGGCAGGAGTTGGGCAGATATACGTCGGCAGGATAATGCGCGGACTCGGGATCATGGGGCTTTGTGTCCTGCTCTTCGTCGTTGGCTTAATTTTCTTGATCGTGACCGGCACAATAGCTGTTATCTTTATCATGAGCATCGTATACCTTATAGTGTGCATCTGGAACGTGTTTGACGCATACAATCTGGCTAGGGTGTACAACGATTCCACCAGAGCCACCGGCAAACGCCCTTGGTGATAATTGGTAATAAAAACCTTTTCCGATCTTTTCAAAGACAACGGTTCGAACCGGCCTCAGGATATTGGTTTTCTGAACAGTTTTCCGTCTTTGACATAGTATATCCAATCATCAACAACTTTTCGAATACCTTCTATCATTCCGTCGCTCAGCTTCTCCTCATCGCTCCCGTCCGCTCTCACTCTGAAAAGAGATCCGCCTACATCGTAGAATATCCAGCCGTCCGCCGCATCTACGTGTCTGATACTGTGAAAACTTTCCTGGCTCATGTCCATGTCCGATATGTTCATCTTAGTTCTGTCTATCTTCATTCTGTAAAAATTCATGCCGCCGGGATCTGCTGCATATATCCCGCCGTCCGCTATATGGATCACATCCTTATCTAAGACTGGGAACTCTTCCTGATTGTCCCCGTCCTCCCATGACCGGTGGAGACTTTTTGCATTATTCTTAGTGAAATATATGTGGCCCTCCGTCAC
>WQXR01000132.1 GCA_009784745.1 Methanomassiliicoccaceae archaeon
AGAAAAATGTCCACTTTCAGAGTAAACCGCCCTTCGCGAACCGTTCAGCCACCAAGGGTGTCGAAGACGGGAGTTAGCTTAACTGTAGTATGCGGTTATTATAAACCATACAAAAAATTAGTTTGATAATGAAAACATTCAGACGAAACAGAAACGTAACTTTGGACACCAGCGTTCTTATTGCATGGGTAATAACGAAGGATGAAAATTCGATTGTGAAAAAAGTCGTCACGAAAAACATTACCGATGACCGTCTTATGCTGACGGACGTGATATATGAAGAGTGCTTGAAATATGCCGACAAACGGAAATCAAAAACATCTAAGGACGAGATCTCTGAGAAACTGACAATATTGTCTCCAAATGTAGTCAAAATATCTCCGATACCACCGGATGAAGAATTGCTGAAGAAATACAAGATAGGTGACACGAATGATCTTAAGATACTGTATTCGGTAGAGATGACCGATTCTGTGATACTGGTAACATATGATGATGACTTCTCAGATATTGAGGGCGTGAGGGCGAAAATATGGTCTCCGGTAGAATATCTATACGAAAATGAGATAGAAGAAGGACTTTTAAGAAGATTTTCCAGAAAGAGGAAGTAGAAAGATATTTAACCGCTTATTGTTTTCTTCGAGTAGCATCCTTGATAAATTATACGCAGTAGGGGTGGTGGCGTTCTCCCATCAAGGGTGTCTCACCTTTTCAGCATCATGCCTCGAACACGATTCTTCTCTCACGAAGTATCTCCTCCTTGAAGTACTGGCTCTTATATTCGGCATTCTCACTGATGATATCGACTTCATTACCTAAGGCGTCCTCAAGATCAGAGAGGAATGAACCGATCGCAAACAGCTCATATCCCTCGGGGGCAAGAATGCAGAAATCATAATCACTGTCCTCTCTGTTGTCCCCGCGCGCTCTGGATCCGAACAGATGGACACGGAGTATCCCGTGCCTTTCGGCTATAGGTGTAACTATTTTCTGCAGTTCTTCGAATGTGAACTTGTCAGCACCTGTCCGTTCCATGGCTCAGCATCTTAATGAAAGGCCATAATTGTTACACAGAACAGCAGATTGTCAATTTTGAAATAAAGTTTAAAACCTTAACTCCGCAAAATAGGGAATATGTTCAGGCCGAGCTTCTTGTCTAACTCTTCCAGCTTCTTCGGGATCTCGTAGTCTACCGTTCCGGTCTCCATCTCGACCGCATACGCTTTTGAATACTCGACCATTACGTCCTCCGGCGAATATTTCGAAAGGATCCCCGCTTTCCTGATACGGTCTTCCAGATGTGCGATCATGAACATCGACAGGAACGTGACGAATACATGACCGAACGCCGAAACGTTGTCACGGAGCCAGCAGGCGTCCGCTTCCAGCGTCGATCTGAAGGTGCTGAACCGTTTTTCCACCGAGTCACGGCGTTTATACATCAGATACGCCTCCTCCGCGCTCATGTCGATATTGGACACCAGTATCATCTGGCCCATGCGTTCTTTCTTATCTTCCACCTCGTCTTTTGAAAGTTTTCCTTCTTTGTACTTCATGAACACGGCACGTTCTTCGCCCGCCCTCATCGTTTCGTCCCTGAAACGATAGGCCCAATGTTTGTCATGTCTGTATTTCCCGAATCTTATCAAACGGCCGCGGTATTCGAAGAAATCATATTCACCTACCGCCGTCTTACCGTAAAGGATACTGTTACGCTTGACCGGCATGACATACTTCATGCCGCAGGCGCCGAGTGCGTCAATGTTCTCATCTGTATAGAATCCCCTGTCGGCAACAAGGACAACGTCCTTGCGACCCATTTCTTTCACGGTCGCACAGACCGTTTTCATATCACGGACGCTTCCGGGTATCATTCTCACCATGACGGGGACGCCGGAATCCTGAGCGCATATCATCGCGATGTTGATCTGCGGCGAATCGTTGTGTTCTGCGTTGCGCCCCTCCTCTGCGAAACTGATCCCTTCGCTGGCGGAAAAGAACTCTGAAAGATCGAAGGCCAATTCACGGCAGTCGGTCCCGATATCGTTGAAAACGAGGTCTTGCGCGTACCTTTCAGAACCGACATCTTCAAGCATCTGGCTTAGTGACTTCGGTGACATTGCCGGACGAAGGTTTCGGAAGTTGTCGAACTTCTCCCAATACGATGATGCACGTTTAAGCGGTGTTGGGTTTATACACCGCATCAGCGCAAGCGCATACAGTTGATCATAATTTTCCGGGAATCTTCTTTTCAGTGAATTGAGGAGGCCTCCTGCGCACAGGTCGAGAAGACGGACAGTCCCGGTCTCGCGGATGGAGACCGTCCGTTCACGTCTTCTCGCATCCTTTTCCTTGGGCACGAAACCCTTCTCAGGATCAAGGGATCCCAGATATTCAGATACTTTCCTCGCACTTTTCGTCTCGGGATCGTATCGGCTCGTGGAATAATACACATAATGGTTACCGTTCGATACCTTGACCTCGTAACATTTTACTCCGTTCCTCCGCTGTTCTTCCAGCCATTCCCTTGCCCACGGCTCAACGGTGAATCCCATATAATCCATATAGGGATTATGTTATTTATATATTACGACGGACGAACAACCACATGGCCAGACATACAAAAAGAAATTAAAAATCCGGCATTAGAAAATTCTATATTCCCTACTTTACCGAGTTAAGGTTTAAAATTCCGACATTATTTATCAGAATTTAGGAAATGATACTTATCCGGACAGAATTCCGATGAAATATGAAGCATGCTTCACAGCGGTCTCTCTGTCGCTGAGCGGATGGAACATTATCTTCCCCTGCGGATATATGGTAACTTCCATGCCGTTCCATGACATAACTATCATCAGATCGTCCTTCTCCCTGATCTCACCGATACCCGAAAGAACGGACGCTGCGTTCCCCATATCGATGCCCAGGTCGATATCGGGCGATACCATCA
>WQXR01000133.1 GCA_009784745.1 Methanomassiliicoccaceae archaeon
AATCCCTTTACCATTTCAACGTCGTATTCCGTCATTACTTTCAATGCTTTGTGCACTGCGGACGGGTTGGTGAACATATCCATGAACAGTCTCTCTGCACCGGCACTCTGTGAGAGTGCGAGCAGCGGACCCTCGAGGAAACCGGCGGTGATGACCTGCGTCTTCAATACGTCGCAGAACAATTTTGTTCCTTCGAGTATTACCGCTGACCTTCCTTTCTTTATGTCCGGTACCTGGAATTTTTCGTAGTCCTCGACACTGTTAACGAGACCTTTGTCAACGAACGGCGTGTTCTCTTTGTCGAACCTGACGCCTGCTCCGAGGTCGCCGGCCATGACCGAAAGGTCCATAAGGCCTATTGCGAAGTCGAAGTCGTATGCTTTCTGTCCCTCGATGAATGCCTGTGCGTAAAGTTTCGCGTTGTGGGCCCAGTCTCTGTATGAGATACCGCCGTTAACGAGATTCCTGTTCACACCGCACGCGATCGGGTACGTCGAGAGCCTGTCGCCCTTGGCGTTCGTCAATCCGGCCATTACTCTCTCTATGTGTGACATCTCAGCCATTTTCAAAACACCTCTTTCAACCATGCTGCGCAGTCCTGTGCATTCGCGTCCCTGTGGTCCGCTCCGATCTCCTTTGCGAACTCAGCGGATGTCGGTGCACCGCCTATGCATATCTTCACATTCTTTCTGTATCCGTTCTCGACGAGTCCGTCCACAGCCGACTTCATTCCGTCCATCGTGGGCGTCATGAGCGTGCTGAGCGCGATAGCATCCAGTTTGTCGTTCTTTGCGAGATCGACGATCTGCTGTATCGGGACATCTCTTCCGAGGTCGTTGACACTGAAACCGCTTGCGGTCAGCATCGTCTTGACGATGTTCTTTCCGATGTCATGCACATCTCCCTCGACGACGGCGGTCGCACACTTCTTCATCGACGCCACGGCCGCTTTCGGTATGGCGGGCAGAAGTATGTCAAGACCGGCGTACATCGTGTGCGCTGACATGAGTACCTGTGGCAGGTAGACCTGGCGTGCTCCGTATTTGTCACCGACTATCGACATTCCCTTCACGAGTCCGTTGTTGATCGCATCAAGAGCATCTATCTTTGCGGCGAGGGCCTCGTTGGCGCCCTCTTTCGCAAGCTCCGGTTTGCCGTTAACAACAGCATCGCTCAGTTTGTTGAGTATTGCTTCTTTCGACAATTTGTTTCCTCCTCTTATTTGGGAAATCGATATACACCCTATAAAGGGCGAAATATCTGCCACTTGAATTTACGGGTTCATATATAATCAAGTGGATGGATGGATGGTAAATCCAACTAACCTTCCTGAAAATATCTTCTGTTATTGCGCGCGTTCATTCATTTTGGGTGCAAAAATGCCGATTGTTAAGTATATATTTTATACGTAAACACCCGAAACTGGAGGCGGGGTTTATGCAATTCGTATTTAATGATTTGGCATCATTCTCTTCCTCGTGGCGGGTGCCCGTGTGCATTCTGACATTGTATGTTCGTTCCGCATTCGCAACATATTTTTACATGTGATCCGTTCACATGGCATGGAATACGAGGAATTCATAGTAGATCTTAACGCAGACTGCGTCTGCGGATGCATGGACGGCGACCGTTTTCACAAGATATTCCATTTTTCGAACGGATACGGAGCGTCAGTTGTCGGCAATCCGAAGAAAGAGGGTTTTGCAGAGAAAGGCTATCGTATACTGCTGCTGAAGTTCATTACCGATACGGATTACAAAGTTGTTACGATGCCCATGTTCGATTCCAGCATACTGGAATGTGAGACATGGTCTCAAACGGCAGATTCTCTGAAAAAGATAAAGGAATTATGATACACGAAACGTGTATCATTTTTTTGCTTTTTCAATGGCTTCTTTGACGTAGCCGTTCCATACGTTCTCAAGATCGGGCCTTGCGATGGTTTGCATGATATATTCTGCAAATTCATCGCCCGTGGAACCGTTGGACCTTCCCGTCATCACTTTCTTCTTTTCAAATTGACAGCAAATGTCCAGCGCCATATCCAAACGCTTTGATTTCTCCGTTTCGCCCATATGGTTCAGCATCATTGCGACCGCTTTGATCATGCTGCACGGATCGGCGTACTGCGCCCTTCCTTCAGTGACCATTCTGGGTGCGGAACCGTGTATCGCTTCGAACATTGAATACTTCGATCCGATGTTGGCTGAACCTGCGGTTCCCACGCCGCCCTGTATCTGAGCCGCTTCATCCGTTAATATATCGCCGTACAGGTTGGGAAGTACCATTACCTTGAAATCACTCCTTCTGTACGGATCTATAAGTTTGGCGGTCATGATATCAATGAACCAGTCGTCCCATTTTATCCCGGGATAATCTGCGGAAACCTTTTCTGCTGTGCTTAAGAATTTTCCGTCCGTCGTTTTGACGACGTTCGCTTTCGTAACCAACGAAACGTAACCGCATCCTGTTTTCTTAGCATGTTCAAAACCGGCTCTGATTATCCTTTCCGTTCCTACGGACGTTGCAACGCAGAAGTCTATCGCAAGATCATCGTTAACATCGACACCGTCGCTTCCCAATGCGTAACTTCCTTCCGTGTTCTCACGGAAGAATATCCAATCAATTCCTAATTCAGGAACTTTGACGGGACGTACATTTGCGAAAAGGTCCAACTCTTTTCTCATTGCCACGTTGGCGCTCTCAATGTTAGGCCAAGGGTCACCCTTTTTAGGCGTTGTCGTCGGTCCTTTGAGGATAAGATGACATTTCTTCAATTCTTCAAGCGTATCGTCGGGGATCGCTTTCATCACTTCTACCCGTCTCTCGATGGTAAGCCCGTCTATCGTTCTTACTTCAATATTTCCGCTCTTTATACGGTCGGCAAGCAGGTGTTCCATAACTATTCTTGCGGAATTGCAT
>WQXR01000134.1 GCA_009784745.1 Methanomassiliicoccaceae archaeon
CAAAATCTTTATAAGGGGGAGCCTAATATCAGACAACTCCCGTATGGTGAATTTATGAAATATACCAGGTTTGAGAAGGCCAGGATCATCGGTGCGAGGGCCCTTCAGATATCGTTCGGAGCGCCCGTTCTCGTGGATTATCCGGCAGACATGCTGGATCCGATAGACATAGCCATGCTGGAGTTCGATAAAGGTTTGATCCCTATTACCGTTAACAGAGGCTGATTGAGGTTTTTTACATGAGTGAGTCGGAGAACGTAGAATTGTTGGTGCCCGAGGACATATATCTGACATCTGGTGTGCACATCGGTACACAGCAGAAGAGCGCAGACATGAAGGATTTTATCTACAAGGTCAGACAGGACGGATTGTATGTATTGGATGTCAAGAAAACTGACGAAAGGATAAGGGCCGCGGCAAAGTTCCTTGCAAGGTTCGACCCGAGAAGGGTGCTTGTCGTGTCCGCAAGACAATACGGCCAGAGGCCTACGAGGACCTTCTCAAAAGCAATAGGTGCGCCCGCATTCGCAGGTCGATTCGTTCCGGGAACGCTTACAAACCCTTCAATGGCCGGTTTCATAGAACCGGAAGTGATAATGGTCACCGATCCGGCAGCGGACAAACAGGCATTGAATGAAGCATTGAATCTCGGCATACCGATAGTTGCGATGTGCGATGCCAACAACGAAACAAGGAATGTCGATCTTGTGATACCGACGAACAACAAGGGACGCCGCGCGCTTGCATGCATCTATTGGGTACTGACCCGCGAGGTACTCGTCGCAAGAGGGGACCTCAAGGATCCTGCGGACTACAAATTAGAGATAGAAGATTTCGAAGCTCGTCTCTGAACGCAGAAACATTTTAACTTTCCTTATTATTTTACGGTACATGCGCTATCCCGCGGTCGCAGGCCGTTTCTATCCGAATGACAGAAATTCGCTCATAAAGGAGATAGAATATTGTTTTAAGCATCGGATAGGTCCCGGAATGCCGTCGGGATGCAGGAATGAAAGAAAGATCACGTCGATGATCGCACCGCATGCGGGTTACAAAGCATCCGGAATGAATGCGGCGTACGCATACAAAGAACTGTCCGAGGACGGTCTTCCGGATATTTACGTTGTCATCGGCCCGGACCATCACGGGATACCATATGACATGGCAGTGTGCGGCGAACCGTACGTCACACCGCTCGGAACATGCAAAGTCAACGAAGAAATAATAAAAGAACTGAGAAAAGCGATGCCTGATGACGTACGTTCGCACAGATACGAACATTCCGTTGAGGTCCAGATACCGTTCATACAGTATATCGACCCCGATCCGTGCGTCATACCTATCATCATGAGCGACCAATCACAAGAAAGCGCAGAATATTTGTCCGAAGCGATAGAGGAAGCGTGTGACGGTCACGATCATGTGGTGATAGCATCAAGCGATCTGTCCCATTATGTTTCAAAGGATCAGGCTCGTTCCGAGGCGGCGGACGTTATAAAAAATGTATGTGCCAGAAATGTAAAAGGATTGTATGATATAATATCTGAAAGAAGAATAACGACATGCGGCTACGGACCGATGGCCGTTGCGATGTTAACGGAAAGTTCATCATCGGAACTGCTCAAATATTCGGACTCATCGGATCCCTTGGGAATGAGCAATGAAGTGGTCGGTTATGTTTCCGTTGCGTTCAGAAGATGAAAAGCATTAATTTTCAGATGTGCATGCGGTATCATGGACGACATCAATTTCTGTCCGACATGCGGCAAGAACCTTGAGCCCGGAGCAGCGTACTGTCCGGCATGCGGTTCGCGGCTGAACGATCCCGTTGCCGATGCAAAAGAAGAAAGGATCATGAATGCGGCCAACGACGAACGAATAAAGATCGCCGCCATAGTATTGCTGATATTCTCATCGCTTTCCATCATATCAGGCATCTATGTGTACTTAGATCCGCTGGGATTGCTGGCCTCGCTCGGTTCGATATACGATATGTTGCTGGATTATCTCACGGAAGCGGAACTTACGGCGATCATGAGACAAGCCGCAGTGATGTCCATGGTCACCGGAATTGCAGGGATAACGTCCGCATGGTTGGCATGGAAGAGAAGGTTCTGGGTGGTTGCGCTGATATTATGTCTGATAGTCTCACTGTTCGGCATGATATTCTGTCTCATCGCCGCGTGGTTCATCTACAAAGCGAAGCCTGCGTTCGCAGATTGAGAAAAAAAGGGCGGCGTATGCCGCCTTAAATTCTTTTTAATCTTCCCAGCACGGGTTCGTACACAAGACCCTTGTCCATGAGGGAGTTGGTCATCTCTTCCAATTCCGCATTGGAGATGCCATCCTCCGCCGCCTTTTTGATCAACTCGTCCATCACCGCGCCGCGCCCGTCCGCGTCCAGTATGCTAAGCATCTCCAGAACGAGGTCTTCCTTGTCAACGTTGGCGCTGTCCACGATGATCTCATCCGGAAGGTCTGAGACATCTTCCGGCAGACCGAGGTCTATGTCCTTGTCGGGAAGCATTATCCTTAGTGAATTTTGAATAAGTTTCAGATATCTCGACGATTCCGGTGTCCCGTAGAACGTGGTCGCCTCTATGATGCCTTCCGCTTCCTCCCTCGTCATTCCCTTCTCTGCCAGTTCACTTGCGGACGCTTCCGGCATTGATAACGCAATTTTCATATTATTCAGGCGTTTCCATGTCGATTGCGCCGTTTCAAGCAGTATCCTTTGCCTCGCTTCCGAATCTATGCGAACGATCTTTTCAGGTCTTATCGAAACGTACAGTTTCGTCTCATCCGGACGATAAGTTCTTATCTTTCCGATGACGGCCACGAAAGAAGGCGTTTCGATGGAAGCAAGCGCCGCTGCC
>WQXR01000135.1 GCA_009784745.1 Methanomassiliicoccaceae archaeon
CTTCCCGCAAAATTTGAGCGAATGAATCTTAATGATGATGTGAACTTTGCGGCCATTCTGTAATCTGCGTTCTCAGGAAGCAATAATTCTTCATCTGTAAGTCTTATAACTTCTCTTTTGAATTTTATCGCTTCCAATGATCTGTTCAACATTGCTGCGGATCTTGAGATATTACCGTCGGTACGGTAAACAAATGTTGCCGTGTCCGCTTCTGCAAATTCCACTGTCATAGATCTTTCGTCGGGAGAAGGAGCGATCATCCAGCACAAATTATCTTGCTTTTCATTTTCCGGAGTATCCGTTGCACCGTCCGGAGTGTTCATCGGTGCGGCGGCTGCAGATGTTTTCTCATTCTCGCTCTTCCTGAATCCCACCCAAACTTTGTCAGGTGTGCACAATTCTTTGAAAACGTTATAACTGTCGCCTGCACGCCCTTTGGTGAGTTTCTCATCGGCTGCGGCCTTGAATGATGATGCCGCGGATGCAATATCACCTAACGGCGCCGCTGTGCCGTTAGGCATCATCTTAATTAACTTGGACAACTGCATCGTCGTAAGCGACGGATCAACTTCCTTTAACAAATGTAACGTCCTCTCCTGCAACGCACGTATCTGTTTCTCTATTGCATTTGCAAAGGCATCGGTACCGTGACCCAGTTTTGAAAATGTGTACGTATCATGACCGTCACCGGAACATGAGTTCACTTTCAGCGTAATTTCAAACTCCTTTTTCTCAATACCGGAAACAAAACACAGAGGTATCCGTCTTGCCAAAGAATTTGGCGGTAACAAAGCGACACAATCATCGTATACGGACGCAAATGCTTTGCCGCTTGCTTCTTTTCCGTCCTCAACGTAACTGTAATCTCCTTTTACCGTAACGAGTGGTTCTCCGGAAACGAAGAACGCACGCAACATCGCTTTGTTGTACGATGAACATAAAGAATCATGGAACGGCTGCGCCCACTGGCCCATCCTTGAAAAAATGAGATCACCGTCATCAGTTCTTACAACGATATCGTAATTCACGGATTCAATTGAATTAACGTCTACGAACATTATCTCTGCTACATCGAACAGTGCAGCAACAATGAAAGAATCCTTTCCTATTGTTGTCTTCGTCTCACCGTTCACTATCGGAGACGATGTTTGTGCTGTGTATACGACCGGTTGTTTCTCATTTGCTGCGCCTTGCATATGTCCGTAATGTGAAACGTTTTATTCAAACGTTTTTGTAATAAAGGCGTGTCTGAACATGTTTGAAAATGTAATATAGGTGTATCTCAAGACCCTTCACAATTTAATATAGGTGTATTTCGAGACCATCCGTAATTTAATATAGGTGTATTTCATAACTACTGGGTAGTACCATGGCAATTTTCAGAAGAAAGATCTATGAAAAGATCTACGAATGGAAGGAGAGATACGGAGGAAAATATGCACTCCTCATAAAGGGAGCGAGGCGTATCGGAAAGACCACCGTGGTAAAGCAATTTGTTGAGAATGAGTACAGATCTGCCATAATAATTGACCTCTCTGAAGCTGATGAGGATCTTAAGAACGCAATCGCAAACAACGCCGGGAATTTAGATCGATTCTTCCTTTACATACAGCAGATGTACAAAACAACGTTATACGATCGTGAAAGTGCGATCGTATTCGATGAAGTACAACTTTTCCCGTTGGCCAGACAGATGATCAAACATTTAGTTGCCGACGGAAGATATGATTATATTGAGACCGGTTCGCTTCTCTCGATAAAACAAAATGTCTCTGATATTCTGATACCGTCCGAGGAAATGTCCATAGATATGCATCCGATGGATTTTGAAGAAATTCTGTGGACTCAAAACGATGATATCCCGCTACCTTTACTAAGAAAAGCATTCGAGGATCGTTCACCTCTCGGCGCAGGCATGCATAAACGTATCATGAGCACATACAGCATCTACATGCTCGTGGGCGGTATGCCTCAGGCGGTGGAAGCATACCTGGAAAAGAATAATTTTGACGCTGTTGAAACAGTTAAACGTATCATACTGAATTTATACACGGACGATACAACAAAGATCATAATGGATCGCGGATCCAAAGCCAGACGCATCTTGACCATGATACCGTCGTTCTTATCCAAACACGAGAAGACATTCAGCCCGTCTCAGTTGAGAAAAGGATCAAAGACCAGAGAATATTTTGACAGCGTAATATGGTTGAAGGAATCCAAAATGGTGAACGTATGCTACCGCAGCAGCGATCCAAGCCCTGCTTTGAACCTTGATCTTGATGAAAATACATTCAAAATATATTTGGCGGATACAGGATTACTGATAACATCGTCTTTCGATTCCAACGTAGGAGATCGTGATGAAATTTATGCCAACGTCTTGAAGAACAAAATAAGTGTCAACAAAGGCATGTTCTTCGAGAATATGGTCGCGCAGACACTCGTGTCAACGGGACATAAACTTGTGTTCAGTAAATTCTCTGTCAAAGATTCCACGAATATGCAGGAAGTGGACTTCATCATAGCTAACGGAAAAAAGATAATTCCCATTGACGTGAAATCCGGCGCGTCCGGCAGACACGTGTCCCTTGATCGTTTTATGAAAAAGTTCTCGTCGCGTGTGGGCACAGGATACGTGATTCACACCAAAGACCTCAGAGTGGACGGAGATATTGTGTATATTCCCGTCTATATGACCATGTTCCTGTGATGCAAGCGGGCCTGCCGGGATTCGAACCCGGGTCTGGAGCTCCGGAGGCTCCGGTGATATCCAAGCTACACCACAAGCCCTTAAAAATGATAAAATGGTAAAAGATGGTGCTTTCAGCACCTATTACTTTTTGAATTCGGTGTAA
>WQXR01000136.1 GCA_009784745.1 Methanomassiliicoccaceae archaeon
CTGCCAACAACGATGTCTTTAGATATGTTAACCTTCATAAGGTCATTGGCGGCAACCGTCTTAACGCCGGTAATATGCTCAACATACGCCGCCTCCTTTTCCGCTCCGTGACGTATCATATTTACGCCCATGTGGTTGAACAATATTATTTCGGGTTTGACTATTTCCGCGAAACGTATAGCATCATCCGTGCACAGATGACATCTTACTCGAGTTTTCGTCGTTCTTGTTATCGGAAGTATGAGAACTCTTGCTCCTTTGCTCTCTTCCGCTATCCGGTCACGATGGTCGGTGTCGCATACATATGATATCACACCATCCTTCGTATGAAGTTTAAAACCAACGGCAGTCCTGTCACTGTGCAGTGACGACGTTATATGAACGGGAATGCCGCATACGTCAATTTTGTCATGCGGCTTTACGCATGTATGTTCCGATACCATGTTGAAATGATATCTCGTTAATTTCGGGCCCAATCCTTCGTATCCGTCCATTACGCTTACGCTTCCTACGAGTTCTCCTCTTTTAGTGACGCCGCCTTTGCACATCCCTTCGATCAGGACCTCAGCATCTGAATAATGATCGGGATGACAATGCGATATCATTATGGCATCCGTCGCCGCCGGATCCATGCCTATGCGGCTCATATTCGTCAGCGCTCCCGGGCCGGGATCAATGTGAATGCGTTTTCCGTCCGTATCAATAACAAGGCCTCCGGTGCTTCGTGTCTGATATATCGTAGCGTAACGCCCCCCGCCCGTTCCCAGAAATGTCAGTTCCGTACTCATTTGATGCTTGACGGCATTCCGAATATTTGTTATTGTTCATACATCCGCGGAAAGAAAATGTTAATACGTGCAATCCGATTGGCAGACATGCTTACGGCGATACGCGACGCACATATCGTAACACAGGATAAGTTCAGAAGAGTTATCAGAGGGGATGTTCTCATCGACGGTGAAAGGATAGTTTCCGTCGGTACGAGATACAACGGTTCTGCGGATGTTGAAATAGATGCATCCGGCGACATCGTAATACCTGGATTGGTGAACACGCACACACACGTGGCGATGTCCGTTATGAAAGGAGTTGCGGATGATCTCAAGTTTTCCGATTTCCTGGACAAAGTATTCAAAGTAGATTCTGAAAGAACTGATGACGACATATCAACAGGAACAAAACTCGGATGTCTGGAGATGATACGTTCCGGAACAACGACGTTCACAGATCTGTATTATTCCGAGGATGTGATAGCAAAAGCAACCGAGGAAGCAGGAATAAGGGGAATACTCTGCTGGTGCGTTCTTGATGAGGAATACACAACGCAGAAAGGTAACCCTTTAGAAAATTGCAGAAGATTCTGCAATTCTCATAAGAAAATGAGAAAAAGCAGGCCCGGCGTAGGATTGCAGGGAGTGTACGTATGCTCCGAAGATACATGCAAAGGCGCAAAACAATTATCAGACGAATTGAAAGTTCCGTTACATCTGCATCTTTCGGAAACAAGGAAAGAAGTAAATGATCACAAGAAGAGGACAGGTCAGAGGCCTGCAGAATGGTTAAGCAACATTAATGTTCTTTCAGAAAGAACGATCGCGGCCCATTCCGCATGGGTGACGATGAACGAAGTTCGTTCAATGGGAAAGGCAAAGATGTCAATTGCTTCATGTCCTGTTTCGAATATGAAATTAGCAACAGGCGGCGTAGCACCGATACCTGAGTTCATGAGCAACGGCGTGAACGTTTCGTTGGGAACGGACGGCAGCACAACGAACAACTCATTGGACATGTTCGCGGAAATGAAGATATTAGGTCTTTTACAGAAATCAAGCAGATGGGATCCCACGGTAACGAATGCACAGACGCTGCTGGATATTGCAACAATAAACGGCGCAAAAGCGATAGGCATGGAAAAGGAGATCGGTTCTTTAGAACCCGGAAAATATGCGGACATTGTGATATTGAACGGTAAGTCGCCAGATCTGAGACCGTTATCTGAAGAGAACATCATTTCCAATATCGTTTATTCTGCGTCATCCGGTAATGTTAAAACAGTATTATGTCAAGGCGATATTGTAATGAAAGACCGTAAGATAACAACGCTGAATGAGCGGAAGGTACTGGACGCATCGGAGGATGCGTACAGGTACCTGTGCAACAGAAAATGATATTTCACTTCGTAATGCAATGAAAATGGAAAAGTAAGGGGTTTTTCTCGTCCGCTCAGAAGAACCAGATATATGTGAAGACAATGATCACAATGATGCCTAATATCATTGCGATCAATGCAACGATATCTTGGTACTTACTGTTAAGGAAGTTAATGAGTCCGAACGCGAGTGCGAGCACACCCATTAACAATATCGCTGCAGGGAAGAATATTACCACTATTGCGATAGCACCTGCAATCAGTGCGAACAGCGACGAGTCTTTTCCGAATACGTCGAAAGAGGCCATGAACCGTGTATACAATCGGTGCTTATAAAATCGTTGTCGTAAATATCTGGGACATGGTGCCGCATAGCCTGATATCGACCGCTGATCACTCATTTTTCAAAAATTATTAAAGGGGGCTTTCGCCCCAGTGTGTTTAAAGTTTTACGGTCGTTATGTGCGCATTGAGTCCTAGGTCCTTAGCATTCATTCCCATTGCTATGCCGTATAACTGCGACAAATGAAGCACCGGTAACGCAGATCCCGAATCCTTCTGACCTGCATCGAACTGCAGATGACAGAATGGGCACACATCAACGATCATTTCGGCACCGCCGGCCTTCATGTTCTCCAAACTCGTTCTGGTGAACTTCATCGCAGTCTCGCCGAACTGCGATCTCAATCCGCCTCCGGCGCC
>WQXR01000137.1 GCA_009784745.1 Methanomassiliicoccaceae archaeon
CGACAATCCTGTCGTAGATCTCCTTTATGTGAGGATCGGCCAGGGAGAATCTGTACTCTGCACTGATCTCCTTGTCCTTGAGATGCCGGAACCTCTCGTCTATGACAGAATAGATGTCGTCGAGGCCTGTCTCCCTGCGTATCTCTCTCCTCGCGCGCCTTTCCGCATTTATCCGTTCCCTGTGAAATCCGGGTGACGATTCCTTTTCCTCCAAATAAGCAAAGAGATCGGTCGGCCTCATGAACGGCCGCAGGAGCATTGTGTCGAACACATCGAACCCGATGCATTTGACACCGTCTAGATGCGGTTCGATGACCTCGAATTTTAACGCTTTATCATCGAGAGAGTTCATTTACTCTCTTCCGGATGTATTCGTAGTATTCGCTTTTTTCTTTCTTGATCTGCTTTTTCAGTTCAGACGGGGATATGAATCCCTGTTCAAGAGCGGTCTCTTCGAGACACGCAACCTTCTTGTCCTCTTCGTTCTGGATGTCGCGGATGGTATTCTGTGCGTTGTTCAGCGAATCGAAAGTGCCGGCATCCATCCATTTATATCCTTTCCCCATGACACACGCTTTCAGTGAACCTTCCGCCAGATACGTTTTGTTGAGATCCGTGATCTCAAGTTCGCCTCTGTCCGACGGTTCGAGATCTTTGACGAATCCGCAGACGCTGCCGTCGTAGAAGTACAGTCCCGTCACAGCGTAATTCGATCTCGGTTCCTTTGGTTTCTCTTCAAGCGATATGACGTTCCCGTTACTACCAACTTCCGCGACACCGAACCTCTCTGGGTCATGTACTTCGTAAAGGAACACCGTGGCGCCGCTCTCGTTCTTGGCGGCGCTTTCCAGCAGTGTTTTCATACCCTCGCCGTGGAATATGTTGTCACCGAGTATGAGGACGGATCTGTCTCCGGCGATGAAGTCCTCCGCAATGATGAATGCGTCTGCTATCCCCCTCTGCACATGCTGTATCGCATAGGATATCCTGATACCGAATCTGGAACCGTCACCCAGGGTCCTTATGAAATTCTCCTGATCCTTTTCGTTGGTGATTATCATTATGTCCCTTATCCCGGCGAGCATAAGGGTGGACAGCGGATAGTAGATCATCGGCTTGTCGTATACCGGGAGAAGTATCTTGGAGATCGGGTGGGATACGGGGTACAGTCTTGTCCCATTGCCGGCAGCGAGGATTATTCCTTTCATCGGCAGTACATAGAATCATAGCTATATGATTTTATAGCGGGTTTATGCGCGAGTCGGATAATTGCGGACACGCTCCGAACGCGGTCCCATCACGCTGACGCCATTTACCGCGCCGCGTCATTTTTTGACCCGCTGGCAGACCGCCATGAGACCATACCTCTACTTATCATTGCTTCGGGCCACCTGTTATTTTTTAATCCATCTGCCGGAGGTTCTGCTTCCAATTCTTATAATCAATCCTTTTTCCATGAGAGAAGCTATCGCTCTTCGCACCGTCCTCTCTGGAACACCAGACACCACGGATATCTCCGCACGCGTTACTGCGATACCTTCGCATATTGCCTTGTACACCTTCGATTCCGTTTCTGTTATCAGACCATATGTGTCATCGACCAGTCCTTTCGGATGTCGGGTGTTGAGATCGAACGAATAGTTGTCGTCAAGCGGAACGATCGTTCTGAAAATGTCGCCTTCGATGAGTTGTGGGTTCTTCCCGGAATATAATCTTACATAACGATAAAGGTTCATTGTGCCTGAACCTAATTCATCCGCATAACCTATATTGTTAAAGAACGCGGCAATCGTCGGATTCTTCGGATTCGGTTCAAGGCTGTCCGGCGTGACGGTTCCCGATCTGGATGCCCTGTTCGCATTCTCGGTGTACATCCTGTCCTTTTCTATAACGAACTTTGCAATGTGCGGGGATGTGAACTCACGGTGCATCAGTGTGTTTACAAGAATCTCCCTAGAAATTATGTTACGAAGCGGAATTCTCTGGTCGTCCTCTAGATAAAATTTATCCAAAAGATGCTTTTTCGCGAACTCCATCAGAAGATCGTAACTCTCTATAAGGTTCGTTTCAACGATCGTGCGGTCATCATAACGTTCCGTGTTGACCTTTCTCGATAAAGCGTCGGTACGGTAAGCAGGACACACGGTTTTTATGATATCGTCTGTACCAAGTAGCATGACTGCCGCGAGATTATATCCCCATTTCCCCGTTTCAGCATCTTTCGAATAAAGCTTGGCACTTTTGATTATCTCCCTGTCGCTCATATCTTTCCACGGATGACCCAGACGGTGGTTCGCAGCCATCGTCTTTATCTTAGGAAATAGGTCGAAACGAATGTCTTCATCCCCCACATAATGAAATACCTTCTTTTCCGTGAATATGTTCTGTTTTCTTACATACATTGACGTTATGGCACCGGTGGCGCTGACTTTCACATCAGAGTCGCCGATGCGGTCGTAAATCACTTTTTTGAAAGTATGAACTTCCGACGACGGCGGAATGTGAATGTGTATAATGTCCTTTCCCTCATACTCAAAGTATGTCGGTGAAAGATATACTGTAGGGGATATGATGTCCGGATTGCTTATCATACTGATGATGTTCTTTATGAAATTCTGAACGGAGTTATGAGGAACTCCGGAGACGGTACCGTCATCTTCGACGCCCAGATAGATATCTCCTCCGAAGCGGTTCAGAAGACTGCATATGCTCTCATAGGTATCATCCTTCGTACCGTCTTTGCAACGCTTGAACTCGACTGCAGCGGTCTCTCCTGTCTTAAGGATATTTTTGAACCTCTCTGCGTCCATCGAACATCTTTC
>WQXR01000138.1 GCA_009784745.1 Methanomassiliicoccaceae archaeon
GAGTGTGGTATACGTTCTTTCCTCACCGTGCGTTCTGAGTGTGGTATACGTTCTGTCCTCACCATACGTTCTAAGTGTAGTATGCGTTCAGTCTTCACCGTACGTTCTGAGTCTGACATACGTTCTTTTTTCACTATACGCTCTGAGCACGCGTATGCTCTTTATTCGTCGTGTACGTTGCTTTATCTTCTTCTTCTTCTTCTTCTTCTTCTTCTTCTTCTTTACTTTATCTTCTTCCTTTGATCTATTTTCGATTTTTTCATATCCATTACCATGAGTACCAATTTCTTCAGCATATCTTCCACAACTTTCATAAGATCCCATCCTATTTCCTTTGCTGCAAGCATATCACCGTCTAAGATCAAACGAGAATTGATACTGTATTTGTTCTTCGCTCCCTGGGCGCCGTATCTTGTTATATGCATCGTAAGCGACTGCGGTCTTTTCACTTTGGCTATCTTTCCCATCTCGTACTGTATCATCTTGTCGATAGCATCTGAATAGATCTTATCATCATCGTCGAGACCGCTTATCTGAACGAACATCACTTCGCGTTCCTTGCAAGCGGCCATCATTTCGATGATATCATATTGCGTCAAAATACCGACCAATCTTCTGTTCTCCACTACAGGTAACGTTGAGATGCATGAAGTGAGCATCATCTCCGCCGCTTTTCCTATGGTATCGTCCCACGATATTGTTTCCGGAGCGGTTGCGCACAATGATTCCACAAGTATCGCCGACGGATTGTTCTTTCCTGAAAGATCGCCAACTGTTTGTCTGTCCTTCCGTCTCCAGTTGTGGTCTATTATCTCTTTCATCCCTACGATACCGATAACTGAGTTGTTGTTATCCGTTACAGGAACAGTTCTTATGTCCAGTCCCCTCATTATTTCAAGCGCAGCGTCAAGCGTATCATTCTCCTTTACCGTTTCTACGGCAGTTGACATTATCTCCCATACCTTGATCTCACGGAATGCTTTTATTCCGGCTGCAACTTCTATAAGTGCTGATCTCGAAACAACGCCTTTTATCTTTTTGTTGCCAATTACGGGAATTTGTCTTGCGTTCGTTGTTATCATCAATTCAGCGACGTCAGTGATATTTGCTTCTTTGCTAACTGACGGTGCTCCCGTCATCACTGTACGTATCTTGCTGTCCAAAAGAACGCCTTTTTTCTTCAACAATGTTCCGTATCCTACGGATCCTATGTATTCGTTACCGTCAACCACCGGAATGTCCTGCGCTCCCGTTTCTTTCATTATATGTAAAGCATCGACAACGCAATTATCCGGTTTGACGGTCTTGAATTCATCGTTCATTATCTTGGCGATCCCTTTGCCGTCGATCTGTGATCGAAGCATAGAGAGTTTTTTCAGATCCTGAAGGTCCTTCACTCCCATTCTTATCACCATGTTCAATATCGCGGAAGGTTGAATATAATATTATGGACAACTTCTTCGGAACATTTGCTGATTCGATCAGAATATTGTTTTAAGCAAGAGAAATATATACTCCCACTCATGTCGAGTGGGCGAGGGATAAAAATGTCCACACAGTCTTTGGATGGAGGGTACACAGTTTCCGATAAGAGGACCGCTGAAAGGTTCGTCAAAGGATACGAGGCGTCCATCGACAGAGAGGAAAAACTTCCGGATGCCATTAAAATTCTCAATGACGGAAGGCGGTACCTTGACCTCGGAAAATGAATTTGTTCTGTTCGAACGACACCATTACGACAGCCGAGCGAGGACCTTCACGTGAATTGTTCGTAACACACAGTTCAGAGAAGTCTTATATCCATTCCCGAAAGCAGTTTCTTTATTGTTTCGCTTACGTTATCGACGCTTATACGTCTTTGTTCCCTTGTGTCACGGTCTCTTATTGTAACAGTTCCTTTATTCTTTCCTTCTTCCATCGATTCGTAATCGACGGTTATGCACCATGGTGTTCCTATTTCATCCATGCGTGCGTAACGTCTTCCTATTGCGCCGGATGTATCATAATATGATGCAATGCCATCAGCCTGCAGGCGTTTGTAAATTGACATCGCAAGAAGATCTAATCCATCTTTATCCATTAACGGAAACACACCGACCTTTATCGGAGCGACGTTCGGTCTTAAGCGCAGCGTAACATACTCATCCTTTTCATCATACGAATATGCGTGCTCCAATATTGAATAAAAAATTCTGTCGAGACCGTATGACGGTTCGATCACATGCGGTATGACCCTTTCGCCGGATATCTTTTCCTTTACTCTGGTAATTTCAAAGAACTCATCATTCAGCTCGATCGTCTCATTTTCGAAAGTTAACGTTATCTTTCCGTTCTTCACATCTTCCGGATGTTTTGATGCGATCGCGTCTGCGATGCTTTTTGCTTTATCTTTGAACTTCGGCCCCAATGCTTTATGTTTTGCTCTGACGACGTCCATCTCAACTTCCTTAGGTTCATCGAATCTTCTGAAGTGTGTCATATCCACTTTCGAAAATTCCGCATGCCTTGAGAGATCCCAGCATCCTCTATCGGCAACGCCTGTAATTTCCGTCCATCCGTATGATAACAACGCTTCCGCGTCCCAGCAATCCGCTGCGTAGTGAGCCATCTCATCAGAAAGGTGTTGTCTGAATCTCAGTCTTTTGGGATCGAGACCGAGCATCACCATTAATTGATGTGTTGTATAAACAAAATACGCTAACACCTTGTTCGCAATTATGCCGTTCTTTACGGCATCACCAACGGTAACGGTAATTTCTTTACCGTCCTGCGGAATTAATGTGATCAACTCATTCTCTATCAGCGGGAAACGTTCCCATCC
>WQXR01000139.1 GCA_009784745.1 Methanomassiliicoccaceae archaeon
GATCGATATCAACAATAACATGAGCCAGTTTATAATATTCAGCAACGGCTTTTGCTGAATCTATTTCTTTCGTATGTCTTTGTCCGTACCTGAAACTTAACGCCGTCGTCTTATTTCCTTCGTTAAGAGAGAACGCAAGCGTGACCGTCGAATCCAATCCTCCCGATAAAAGGACAACGGCTTTAGGCATATTATCACAAAGATTCGTAATACCAAGCGGTCTGTCCTCTTTCTTCATCAAGACCGACCCACAGTTTCTTCACGTTCTTCGGAAATTTTATTGAAGATAATAATTTCTTTGCCATCAATCTGCTCATTTCTTCCGCTGTTGTTATATCAATATCCAAAATAACAACATCCTCCTTAGGAAAAACATATCTTTTGTTGCATGTCGTTACTTCAACTTCCTTTTCGTTGCGAACTACGCGAACATTATCTGAATTTCTTGGTAATAACGTCTTATGGTCCATTTCCTCTGCTATCGTTTTTAACGATCTTTTTATTCCGACGAAATCCATTATCATTCCTTCTTCGTTGATATCGCCTTCGAGACGTGCTCTTACGATATACGAGTGACCGTGTAATTTCGAACATTTTTCATGGCCCGGAATAAAATGACACGCCGAAAATCTTATACCTGAATGAGCACCGTCGATCTCTATCATCATTTTGTTCATCTCACTAATTTTATCGCAAGAGCTATTGAATCCCTGTAATCAGTTTTTGCTCTAGATGTGTCCACGAACACCTTATTCATATTTAGCACAGGCGCACCTAATGCTTTTGCGTTGCCGATGAAATGCAATGACCTGAATATCAGGTTCCCTGATATTCCGTCAGGTGCGATTATAAGATCTGCTTCGTCTACCGCCGATTCAATAAGGATTTCTGCGTTATATGCGTCGTAATTGTTATTCTTCAATAAACTTACCAATTCGTCGGCGTCATTTATCGTTTTATCAACAATATCATTACGTCCTTTATCATCATCTCTGCCTCCTGACATTACGGCGATACGTTCGTTCATTCCTAAACGTTTCATAAGATCTATACTTTTCACTGCCAATTCGTATTTTTGTTTTATTGTGCATCCCTCATCTATTCCGACAGGTGCAATGAATATCATCTTCCTTCCGAACGGTTCCATCAGTACCGTTCTTTGTATCTCGGATATTTTGAAAACATATTTGATCAGAGGCAACAATTTCGATGATGACATATCTCCGCGTACGGCGGCGTCTATCTTTCCGTTCTTGAGATCATTCACCAATTCATACGGATCGTCATATACCGTAACATTATCGAAAGCGGATGCGCTCTTCTCTGCGTTCCCTGATGACGAGGATCCTATACCTATGTGAACATCTTTTCGTACGTCCCTTAAAAGGTCATCATACGATAACATGAATCTTCAATATACGGAAAACCGTTTTAAAGTTTGGTCTTCGGATATGACGGAAAGGGAAAGGATATGACGAAAGGGAAAAGGATAAGACGGAAAGGAAAAGGATAACGGAAAGGAAAAGGATATGACGGGAAGGAAAAGGATATGACGGGAAGGAAAAGGATATGACGGAAAGGAAAAGAAAATTAAATAGGGTGCGGAGAGGGCTTTGCCCTCTCCGCACTTAATAGATGTTGTTCTTCTTCTGCGGAACACCTCATTTCTTTACCGACAGGTCCAACGCGATATTCTTTTCCGCGATGAACGTCATCGGCATCTTCTCCGTTACGCCGCTGCCTCCGGCACTGATGGATTGTATCGTTATTTCAGATCCTAACGGAACTTTCATCATCATCTTTCCGTTGCTGTCTGTTGATACATAATTCACACCGCTCTTTCCGGTAATGGAATATTCTATCAGTGCGTCGGAAATTAACCTTCCGCGGAATGATACCTGTATCGTTATCACACCAGGGAGCATTCCGCAAAGGAACGCCATGAATATCGGTGCACCGACCACTGTTGAAAGGATCACCAGCATTAGTACTTCTATTTCTCTCATGAACTGTCCTTCGAAGTATGCTACCGCGACATCAAGATCGTTGTTGATGACGTAATTGAACTGTCCCGTGGCTGTGATCTTCGTCACTCCGTATACCCATCTTGCGTTGTATCCTTCTTCAAGATCCAACGCAGATATAGATAGACGCGTTCCTTTGAGCACAGATATTGTGTGTTCATCACCGGCGAGTATTACGAAAATACCTTGCGAAACACCGTCGAAGAAGTATTCGAATTCGCCGCCTTCGGCGGATGTTACGGTGACCGTGAACCATTCTTCCGGAATAACGATCTCAATCCATCTTGCGGTCAGGGTCATATCTTCCGTGACAACATCGTCATCAAAGTCCCACTCATCTTCGCCGTCATACCATCCGATGAATTCGAATCCGATCCATACCGGATCCGCAGGCGCATTTAACTTTCCGGATGCTTTTAACGCAAACACAGGGAATGTCGCTTCTCCGTTGGCCGGATCGAATGTTACCGTGTACCAGTCATCTGCGACGATATCCCATTTTGCCTTGAGTACGAGATCTTTTGTAACAGGATCATTGAAGTCCCATTCATCCTCGCCGTCATACCATCCGTCGAACGTGTATCCGTCCTTTATCGGGTTTTCAGGTTCATCGGCTGTTTCGCCGTCCTCTACTTCCTGAGGATCAACATCTGAACCTCCGTCCGAATCGAACGTCACGCTGTACGCTATCAGAACGGATGATATCGTTACGATGATGTCCTCATCATCGATCTCTACTGTGTATACTCCTTCTTCGGGGAATATCTCTTCATCGTTCGCTTTGACGACGAGATC
>WQXR01000140.1 GCA_009784745.1 Methanomassiliicoccaceae archaeon
GGCATTCAAGCCTGCTATCTACTCGATGGCGTACTACCCGCTGATCCCCGGATCACCGTCGGCAACAGATACCATCGAAGGCGGATACTGCGACAACTGTCTCGTAGGCGGACAGATCGACCCGCAGCTCTTCATAAGGGCCCCGACGGAGAAGATCATCCAGGTAACGAAAGACCTTTGTCAGGAAGTCAAGACGGCATTGTGCAAGAGAGGCCTCGGCTCAAGATACATCATCGCGAGCGGATGCGAAGTGCCTCCGGATGTTCACACGAAGAAAGAGAACATCAAGGCCGTCGTAGACACAACGAAGAAATTCGGTGTGGTCGACTGGTAAGACAAAAATGCAGTAAAGCATACCCAAACTTTTTACCTTATATTCTTTATCCCCTTCTTAACAGGACAGCGTGAGCATATGAAAGTATCACAGATCGCAGGATTCTTAGGCAGCGGAAAGACGACCGCCGTGATGAAGATAGTCGACGAACTAATGAAACGCGGCCATAAAATGGCGATAGTCGTTAACGATGTCGGTGAGATAAACGTCGATGCGAAGTTCATCGAATCGCACGGATTGAAAGCGAAGGAAATTGCAGGCGGATGTATCTGCTGTCAGATCGCCGGAACATTCTCGGAAACGTTAGCAAAGCTGCATGATTCCTACAACCCCGAAATAGTTATCGTGGAACCGTCAGGCGTCGCGATACCGTGGGGACTCAAAAGGGCGGCGGAATATTCGGAAGCGAAAACTGATATGGTAATAGAACACGCACCGGTGATAACATTAGTGGACGCAACAAGAGTGGACCTTCTTGTAAAAGCGGTAAAGAGATTGGTGGAAACACAGATACGCGAAGCGGATGTGTGTTTTGTGAACAAAGTTGATACTGCGCCTGCCGCAGATATAGCAAAAACGGAACAGATGATCAAAGAAATGAACCCGAAGGCGGAGATCGCTCATATGTCGTCGGAAACGGGTCTCGGAATAAGTTACGCATGTGATCTCATTGAGACCAGGATATCACCCAGATATGATGAGGCGATGGAAGAGGAACTCCTCCGGAAACAGTACAAGGGGCAGTGACATGAGCAAGCATCACGATGACGATCATGACCACGAAGATGATCATGAACATGACGATGATCATGATGATGACCACGAAGATGATCATGATAAATTACATTTAGAAATTCACAGAGCGGTCGATGAATTAGGGAAATATGCAATAGACATCAACGTCAGCGCACCCAAGGGAATTTCCAAGGACACCGTATTGAAATTCATAGACGATCTTATGACATCCGTTACAAAAAGCTGCATGGACAACGGTGCCGATCTTGTCGGTCACGTGAAATCATTCTTCTCGAACGACGACGGAAGCATAATGAGCAGTATCGTTGACCATCGTTCTGCAACGAGAATAAAGGATTCACTGAATTCGAAGACAATATACAAAGCAAGGTTCATGATGCACATAATCGTGCACGGAATATGGGACGACCACGTCAGAGAGAGCGCATTGAACGTTCTGGACGGCATATTCAAAAAATGGAACATACCGTATGAGGTAACAGCAGATCATTACGATACGGAAAAGAGTATCGCGCATCACACATGAGGTTGAAAAGATGGTTGACGGATTCTATGAGGCAATGAGATACAAAGGATTCTCATATAATACAACGGCATCGTTAAAAAAATTCAAATGTCCGTACTGCGGTTTTGAATTTTCGATGATATATGCGAGAACGTTCGCATGTCAGGGATGTTCGGAAGCGTGGAAGAACTGTCCTAAGTTAAGGTGCGCCAAATGTGATACCGAATTCCCGATAACGGAGACGCCGCAGATCCATAACGAATCTCAGCAGAGGAACATCTCAGAACACATATCCAAAGTTGTAACAAAATACAATGAGGATATGGGCTACAAACCGAACAGGTGATCCTTTGAGAATAGGTCTGGGATTTGACACCGGCGGCACGTATACCGATGCCGTTCTGATGGACATGGATTCTAACAAGGTCATACAAAAATCAAAAGCACTGACAACACGTGATGACCTTTCCGTAGGAATAAGGAACACGCTTACCGGTTTTGATAAGGAGACATTAAAAAAAGTGGCGATGGTATCATTATCATCAACCTTAGCGACGAATTCCATCGTCGAAGGAAAAGGATGCAGGGTCGGTCTTATATGCGTCTCCGAAGAATTCAACATGACGATACCCGTTGATCTTCATATTACCGTTCAGGGCGGTCACGACCTTACCGGAACTGAGGTAAAGGAGTTGGACGAATCATCGGCAAAGGAATTTATGATATCAATAAAAGGAAAGGTCGACGGACTGGCGATAAACAGTTACCTTAGCGTACGTAATCCTGATCACGAATTAAGGTTAAAGAGAATTGCAAAGGAAATCCTTGATGTTCCCGTAGTTTGCGGTCATGAATTATCATCAAGTTTAGGATATCATGAACGTACGGTAACGTCGGTGATGAATTCAAGACTGATACCGATAATCAAAGATCTCATGGATTCCGTTAAACTTGTGATGAACGAGTATAAGATAAAAGCGCCGCTGATGATAGTCAAAGGCGACGGATCGATAATGAGCGAGGAAGTTGCGATTGAAAGACCGATCGAAACGATATTATCGGGACCGGCCGCAAGTCTCATCGGTGCAAAGATGTTGACCGGAAAAAAAGATGCCGTCGTGATGGACATGGGCGGTACGACGCTTGACATAGGGATATTAAGGAACGGTCATCCGCGGCTCGAAAAAGAAGGCGCGATGATCGGCGGCAGAAGGACAAGGGTCA
>WQXR01000141.1 GCA_009784745.1 Methanomassiliicoccaceae archaeon
CCTGAATGCGAAATATTAATAATCGATTCCGCATGCTCGGTCATAAAGGGTCTATGGGCTAGCCTGGTATACTTGCGGCTTTGGGAGCCGTTGACCCCGGTTCAAATCCGGGTAGACCCACCACTACCATACCGGCTGATGCGATCTTTAGACCGTTTGAAGCGTTAATACGGAGTTTAGGCAAAGTGAGTGATTGCGCAATTCACATTGCGATTGCCGGTAAAGGAAGATGTTGATCGTTTCGGAACAAGGAGAGAACAAAAAAGCGATCTGAGAAGTTCCTCACTTCTGTTTCCTTGTGACGGCCTTCAGCATATCTATCCGCGTTCTCAGTGCAGAACAAAGAGCCTTATTCCTGGTGAAGAATTCTGACGTGTCTGCGACGGATGATGACAGCATCTCTGCGTATTCATCTTCTATCCCGTCAAGTTTGCTGAGATCAAGCCATGAGAGATCGGATACTAATTTTATCTGTTCCCCGTGCCTGCCTCTGAACGGTTTGCTTTCGTCCTTTCCGCGGTTGAATGCGCTCGGCAACTCTTTGCACCACATGGATGTTCCGCTGTCATAAATGGGTGCAACGGACAACCATTCCAATGTGTCTGCGTTTCGTATCAGGCCGAAGTTGTTGTAATGTCTGTCACTGTTCGCGATGATGAAATCGAGAACGAGCATCATATCCATTCTTTTACGAGCGTCCCGAATACCGAGCTCTTCCACTTTTGAAATATAACTTTCGTAGTCGGAGACGTGGTTCTCCTTCTTTATCATGCACTTTATGCGATATGCTGGAACGAGTTCCGTCTCACCCGTGATAAAATCTTCGCAGACGCTGTACCTTTCACCGTCCAGTTCCGTTATCCAATAGTTCACATACGGAATTCCAAGCCGTTCACATATCCGTGACGCTAAAACTTCGTTTGCTACCTCTTGGTTGATCGGCATGGTGCCTCCCTTTATCAGACACCTTTTTTTATCTATTATTTTCCACTTCTTTTTCAGTACACCGTCGGAAGTGTTATCGGGTGATGTGAGATCAATGGCGTCAGCATTCTTGAGACGTGATCTGAACAACAGATTGCCGATGTCCTCTGAAAAATCATTATGAAAGAAGTTGACCTTCTTCCATTGGATATCCGCGCCGTGCGGGCATATCCAATATTGATCCGACAGGCTTAAACCGAGGCTCTTGTCTAGAAGTTCCTTGGGCGAGAACATACCGAGTGTCTCCAAAAAGTCCCGAAGTCCCTCGCGGCTTGCCGGTATGGAACGTCCGTCCCACCATTCCTTTATCGCTTTAGTGTCGATATGTCCATCCTTGGCAGTGCCGACAGGTAAATGCGATTCGTTGAATATTTTACCGAATGACGATATCGACCCTCTCTCATCAAGACTTGCCTCCATTACGTCAATGTCCTTATGTTTCAATACGAAATTCCTTTTCGCCCCGTCGAACCGCTCGATCCATTCAACGAATGCTTCGGTATTCGGAGATCGTATATGTCTGGCCAATTCTATGGTGCCTTTTACATTCAATACATCCGTCTTGTACAACTTACCGTCAGCGGAAAGCATTTTCAGTTGTCCCCATTTTGAGGACAACTGACCTTCCTTCAACCGTGTTTTAATATTGTTCCAATATTTGCGCGGATTCGCAGGCTCGGCCAATGCCGCAACCACATCCACGGCGGAGAACAGCCATTCTTTGCTTTCAAGGCTGTAGCTGGATCTGATCGATCTTCCGTTGAATGTATTCTTAGGTTCCGTCATCTGCGCTCATCTTGAACATCTGTTATGATTTAAATTATGACATAGACCTGTGCATTCGAATATGACATAAACCGGCCGTCACCTGGATCAGGTCTATAAAACATTCATGGCATATATTAAAAATTACAGAAGGGAGCTGAATTTTGCGCCGAGAAAACGGCTGTTCCCTCGTTCGGCTCAAACGCTCTGAAAATCGACCCATCCAGATGGTCCGGCATCTGAACAAATCCAGGTAGATCCACTCTTTTTCACAGCCAGTTGCTGACGGGATGATAGGAGACACGAGAATTATTAAAGACACATTGATATTATCACCGGCTTCGAAGAAGTGCATAAGCACCCAGCCGAATGGGAGATGGCGGTCCCCTTTGAGGCACCTTTTTACTAACATCGTGTTCACTTTCAGACATGTCAGAAGATGTGAAAATGGAACGCCTACGAGGGAGGCGATCCCCAGTCGTTCCTCCGTTAGGGCCATAGGCGAATATCCGTGCACGAATATCCGGGTTCTGTCGTAGGCGATGCCTGAGGGGTCGCTTTTATCCGGCCGAACCGGCGACGACCCACACAGGGCTACCGTGCCCTAAGTTCGCATTGAGCTATCCCCTAGGGCCTTACCGGTTAGGTAAGCTAGAAACATCGCAATATAAAAAAATTGCTATAAAGCCGATGGTTCGCCGTAGATCAGTGGCCAATTTATCCCATATGGAACGAACTATCATTCTGAGAAAGAGATGTGCGTAAGGAAGGATCAATTAAGATGGGGCGAGCCCCATACGACAAGACCGTACATACTGCGGCCGCCTGTACAGCCGTCAACGCAATATGCTTTGTCCATCACAGGCGCTGAGCACCTTCCTTACACAGTGTACTAAAGAAAACGGCTATTTATTTCTTCCCGCATGGTACTCGCGGACCAGCGATCTGTAACCGCATCCCTTAAGACGTTCGTACGGAACTTCCTCATAATTCTTTTTGTTATATCGTCCCGTGACAAGATAACGTAACCTTTC
>WQXR01000142.1 GCA_009784745.1 Methanomassiliicoccaceae archaeon
ACCGTATGCGCCGTCACCTGGTTTCCATATCGTTCCTGTGATAAATTCAATTATGCCTATCTCACCGATCGCTTCGGCGCCGTTGATGAGAATAAAGAGTATTATAAAGAATATGATGACAACGGTGACGGAAGCAACGGCCATGAGAACATATTTCATCACGTTGTCATGATGGAACGTTCTCATTTTTCTGATGCTGTTCTCTTTGTCATCTGTCATGATATCACGCATCCACCCTTACGAAACCTGCTTTTTCAACGATATCCTGACCGTCCGGCGACATTATCCAATCCATGAAGAATTTTGTAATTCCGGTCTCCGATCCTTTCGTTACGAGAATGAGATCGCGTGATATCGGATAATCGCCGCTCTTTATCGTTTCGTTGTCCGACCCTATCCCCGATGGCTGTGCGGCCGTGGATATTCTCAATTTTGCGGTGTTGCTCTGCAGCCCGTCGGACACATTGTAATTTACATAACCGATAGATCCGCTTACATCGTTCACTGCGGAGAGAACAGCATTGGTGTTATTCAGCATGAGAACGTCCTTTCCTTTTATTGCGTACGTGCTGACCGCACCTTTCATTGCTGCGTCGAAACAATCCCTTGTTCCTGAGCCTTCTTCTCTTGCTATGACGGCAATAGGAATGTTTGCGCCTCCGAGTTCGCTCCATTTCGTGTATTCGCCGCTGTATATCTTTGCTATTTGTGTCAGAGAGAGGACATTATCCTTGAGACCTGCGGATGTGTTCGTGATAACAACAACAGCATCCTTTGCTATACGGTGGACGTTCAATCCTAACGTAAGTTCACCGGATTTCAGTTCTCTTGATAACATTCCTATATCGGCAACACCGTTGAGCGTTGAACTTATTCCAACACCTGAACCTCCTCCTGTAACGTTCATATCGACGTTCGCGAACTTTTCAAATTCTTTCTGCAGTTCAAGCATAAGCGGCTGAACTGTCGTTGAACCGGCGACATTGAGCATCTGCGTATCGTTGCCCATGACCGTCGCCGTTACCGGAACGCAGATCATCGCTGTAATGAGAATTGAAACGGAGATCTTCATCCAAGTGTCCACGGCTGCTCCCCGAACATTCAAGTTGGACATTATGTATAAAAGTACTCTATATACAATACAGTTCGGGATATATCACGCCGAGCACATAGAATATAATATATATTTTAATAAAAAAATATATGGTCACGTCCTTTCGCGTCAATTTTATAACGTGATGATGAGTTCGGATCAGATGTCCTGTGTATTGAGCCAGTTGATCAATATCGCCGCCGCTTTGTCACCGGTCTTGTAATATGCATTCAATTTATCAGATAATTGTTCCGCGGTTATTCCGTCCTTATCGCCGAGATTGGACGCCGTTATGATGATGCTCACGTTACCGTCAAGCGCAGATAACTTCTGTTCGTCCGATGAGGATGCGCGAACAGTTGTCCTTGTGCTTTCTTCGAATTCTGTGAAAGATATTTCCGTGCCGATATCAAGTATGACGTAAATGTCTGATCCTTTATCAGCGTCGCCCAGAAGCGTATATGTTCCTCCGATGCACAGCGCAGCGGTCGCGACCGCTGCGATCGCCATCAATATTTTATCGTCTATACGGAACACAAGACCGTTACCGAACGCATAGATTATATCAATTTTGTCAATATTTTATATATACAATATATATTAACTACAATTTTACGGATAACTATTTACCCTTTCCCGTGTTTGCACCTGTCATATGGATATCAGAAGAGTGCAGATGACGGGCGGTTCGTCATTCATCGTCACGCTGCCTAAGGATTGGGCCGAATCCGTCGGTCTGAAAAAGAACGATCCTTTGAGATTAAGTCCGCAGCAGGATGGCAGCATAATAATAACAACGGCAGATTCAGATTCGTCGTCCACGTACGTTACGAAAACAATAGATGTGGGCGGCCTCACAGATCCCGACCTTATTTTCAGGATGCTCGTAGGTGCGTACATGTCCGGATTCGGATTGATAGAACTTGTCTCTCAGTCACGTTTAAGCAATACCGTTCTGGATGTTGTTGGAAAAATGACACAAATGGCGATCGGTCTTGAGATAATCGAAGAACATGATGACAAGATAATACTCAAGGATCTCGTAGATCCGTCGGAAATGAAGATGTCAAAAAGTCTTGAAAGAATGCGTGTTCTCGTCAGGAACATGCTTACTGATGTTTCTACCGCATTGAAGAACGATGATCCGTCGTCGATAAATGACATCATCATACGTGATAACGATGTTGACCGTTTAGGATGGCTTATCACAAGGCAGACGAACATGTTCCAGCGTGATATCGGATTATTAAAGAAAATAGGCATGGACCATTCTGAGATAACATCAAATTACACCATAAGCCGAATAATAGAACGTATCGGCGACCACACCACGGTCATATCAAAGAATTCCCGTAATATCATCGGTAACCCTTCATACAAGGATCTGAGAGATGAAGCATCCGGATTCTGCGATTCTTCGATCGCGATCTTCATAAAAGCACTGTCAACGGTAAGCAGCAATGATCCGAAACTCGCAAGCGACTGCGTCAGCGAATGCCGTGAATTAAGCGAAATGATAAAAGTTCTGAACAGGCACGCATTGGATAAGGATTATGATGCCGCTCTTTCCATTACGGTAATGGCAGGAAGTTTAAGACGTGTATGCGAATATTCCATGGATATCGCCGAATTGGCGATAAACGCAACTATG
>WQXR01000143.1 GCA_009784745.1 Methanomassiliicoccaceae archaeon
TGCTGACTTCGGGGTGGGTGATATGATTTCCCCAAAGCCTGACGCGGGTCAATTCTAAATATCTAAACACATTTAACTTTCGGAAGGAGTAAAATAAAATGGGCTATGTGATAAGAACGGCGGCATTGTTCCTCATGCTGACACTGATATTCGTTGCCATAGGCAGCGTCCTGGGGTATTTCCTTTTCGACGGTTCGACGGAAAGCATGATACTTGTGATGATCGTGTTCATGATAATGGCCGTCGCGATCAACATGTTCGCGTTCTTCTTCTCCAAAAGCATCGTATTAAGGGCGCACAGAGTGAAGATAATCGAAAGGAACGATAATCCGCGTCTTTACAACATTGTGGAAGGAATAGCAAGGAACAGCGGCATGCCTATGCCGCAGGTCGGTATAACGAACAATCCGACACCGAACGCATTTGCGACGGGAAGGGGGCCGAAGAATGCCGCGGTCGTGGCAACGACAGGATTGCTTAACCTTCTGGATGACAGTGAATTGAAAGGAGTTATGGCGCATGAGATGGCTCACGTCAGGAATCGAGACGTTCTGATAATGAGCGTCGCCGCGTCCATAGCAGGCGCGATATCGATATTGGCAAGGTTCACATTGTTCAGTTCGTTCAGATCGCGCGATACCGGCGCACTGATCGTGATGTTCATCGCATACCTGACCATACCGATAGCCGCGATGCTCGTTCAGTTGAGCATCTCCCGCGGAAGGGAATACAAGGCCGATGAGACGGGCGCCAAGATGGTGAACGACCCGATGTCGCTGGCAAGAGCGTTGGATAAACTGGAGAACGGTAATGTAATGAATCCGATGATGAACGAGAATCCGTCATCGGCGCACATGTGGATCGCGAACCCGTTCGGTAAGAGGAAGAAAGGCGGAGCATCGATGTTCAGTACCCACCCGCCTATTGAAGAGAGAATAAGAAGGCTGAACAAAATGGCAGGCAAATTATAACGGAGTTGAAAAAATGGAAATAGAGCAGACGGTCGCATTGATACTCATAATCGCCGGCGCGATACTTCTGATAATAGAGGCAACATCGCCGGGCGTATTCATGGTCATACCTGGTACGGTGTTAGTGATACTGGGTCTTATCGGTTTCATATATCCTGACCTCCTGTTCTCGGTGTACTCGCCGATAATAGCGTTAGTGGTCGCGGTGCCGGTGACCATAGGCACGATAAAGTTGTACCAAGTACTTGCGAGGCCGGAACCTCCTACTACGACAGTAGCGGAATCGCTCGTCGGAAGGGACGGCATCGTTGTCGTCGGGACGGAACCGGAGAGCATCAAAGGGAAAGTAAGGATAGGATCGGACACATGGAGCGCAACATCCTCCGAACCGATAGAGAATGGAATTGAAGTCACAGTTGTGAAGAGCGAAGGCGTCCATGTGACGGTGGTACGCAAACAATAAGGAAAACAAGGAGTGAAAGAAAATGGAATATTGGATACCTGTTCTTGCCTTCGTTGCGATAGCTGCAACGCTGGTAGTGGTGGTAAGCGGTGTCAAGATAGTTCAGCCGTACGAGCAGGCGATATACATGCGTCTCGGTAAGTACATCAGAGTTCTGAACCAAGGATTGAACGTAGTATGCCCGCTGATAAACACCGTCGTGAAACTTGATCTCAGAACGCAGGTGCTGGACGTACCGAGTCAGGAGGTCATCACACGCGACAACTCGCCGGTGAATGTCGACGCGATAATCTACATAAAAGTAACAGACCCGAAGAACGCGTTCTTCGAAGTTACCGATTATCGTATGGCCACCGTCTATTTGGCGCAGACCACACTGAGGTCTGTCATCGGTGAGATGGAGTTGGATGACATACTTTCCAACCGTGAGAGGATAAACCTTCAGTTAAGAGATATACTGGATCAGAACACCGATAAATGGGGTGTGAAGGTAGAGAACGTTGAGATAAGGGAACTTGATCCCGCCAAGAAAGTGAAGGAAGCGATGGAAGAGCAGACATCATCAGAAAGGAAGAGACGTGCCGCCATCCTTCAGGCGGACGGTATGAAGCGTGCCGCAATTCTCGAGGCGGAAGGTAAGAAGAAATCAAGGATACTTGAAGCGGAAGGTCTTCGTCAGTCAATGATACTTGAAGCGGAAGGTAAGAGATTAGCGGTCATACTGGAAGGTCAGGGAGATGCTCAAAGATTGAGGATATTGTCCGTCGGTGCGGCAGCACTTGACTCAAAGGCATTGTCCGTTCTTTCGATGGAAACGCTGAAAAGCGTAGGCGAAGGAGAATCAACAAAGTTCTTCTTCCCGTTCGAGTTGACGAAACTCGTGGAAGGCATCTCGCAGTACATGGGATCGGCATCAACGGTACCGGAAAGGTCGATATCCGATATCAAAGATATCGGAACGTGCATAGGCAACCCCGATGACATCTTGGGGCCGATACCAAAGGTCGAGGATATAAGGGCGCAGATGGAGAATCTCGACAAGATGATGGACGCTGAGATGAAAGAAACGAACAGTCTCGCCCAGAACCCCAGGGCCGCAGAGAACGTAGAATAAAACCTATTCCGGCGGGAGACCGCCGGCAACATACTTTTTATTATAACTTAAATCGTGACCTGTGGTTCCAATTATGCCTAAATGAGCACATTGTTTAGATAGCTTCCGCTGTCATATCCCGAAAAACATATTGTTCCTTGGACATCTGCGCGGAAGGAA
>WQXR01000144.1 GCA_009784745.1 Methanomassiliicoccaceae archaeon
CCCGGAACTATGACAGGTTGACCGACATTCCGATAGATCATCGGGATCTCGTTATGATCGGCAGGGAACGCACGTGTTGCGCCTTTCCTGTGCACGAGCACATCCATTCTTTTTCCGTCGACGATATGTTCCTCTTTCTTCGCGATGTTATGCGCCACGTCATATACCATCCTCATGCCCATGTCCTCAGCGTCAGTGTTCATAACTTTCTCGAACGATCCGCGGACCCAATGCGTTATCATTTGACGGTTGGCCCACGCGTAGTTCGCTCCGCAGGACATCGCTTTGTAATACGAAGAACCTTCATTCGACGATAACGGAGCGCAAGCAAGTTGTCTGTCCGGCAATTCTATTGAATTTTTACGGATATACTGATTCATCGTCTGTAAATGGTCCGTCGCTATCTGATGGCCGCATCCGCGCGATCCGCAGTGAACTGTTATTGTTATCTGGCTCTTTTCAATGCCGAATACTTTCGCAGCCTTTTCGTCGTATATCTCATCAACGACGTCCAACTCGATGAAATGATTTCCGGAACCCAAGGAACCGACCTGCCCCAATCCCCTTTTCACGGCCATTTCGCTTACGAATATTGCGTCCGCTTCGTCCATACATCCGTTCTCTTCCGTAACGTCAAGATCGCATTCCCACCCGTATCCGTTCTCGACGGCCCATTTCGATCCGTTGATCAATATCTCTTTGATGGATGAGGCATTCATCTTCTCTATTCCCTTGGAACCGAGTCCGGAAGGTATGTTCCTGTACAATTCGTCAGTGATGTCGTTCACTTTTCCTTTGATATCATCTTTGTAAAGATCGGTCCTTATGAGTCTGACGCCGCAATTGATATCAAATCCGATACCGCCCGGTGAGATGCATCCGTCGGATGCGTCAACGGCGGCGACGCCGCCTATCGGAAATCCGTAACCCCAATGGATATCCGGCATTGCTAACGACGAACCGACGATACCTGGAAGGCAAGCAACGTTAGCGGCCTGTTCGGGTGCATTATCTTCCGTTATTTGTGATATCATTTTGTCAGACGCAAAGAGTATCGCATTCGTTCTCATTCCTTTGACGGTCCCTTCGGGAATTTCCCACCGATCATTGTCAATTTTGTTGAGAGCGCCTTTCCATGCCATTTCCGTTCACCGTTTATGAGTGTTGTATGATATCGCCGATATTAATGAGGTTGCCATGATTCAGAATGACACAGGTGGGGCCGGGACCGAGATTTGAACCCGAGTCAAGGGATCCACAGTCCCCTAGGATAACCAAGCTACCCCATCCCGGCCATGTGTGACCGCTTCATCGTCTCGTCATACATAAATATTTTCACTCGCTCGTCGTTTTTAAGCGTATGCATTCACACAGAATATATGAAAAAATATCAGTTCTTGTACAATTGTGTTGTATTTATGTTCATTCCGAGCGAAACGATTATTAAATGATATCAATCTCGCATGAACATGAAGAATCTGATATCCGTTCTTGATATGAAGGACAATATGCTCGAACTGATCGAGCTGGCGGAAAAACTCAAGAAAGAACGCGGCCATCACGGCGCCCCGCTGAAGGGAAAGACGTTAGCGATGATATTCGAGAAGCCGAGCACCCGAACGAGAATATCGTTCGGCGTTGCGATAAGCGAACTGGGCGGCGATCCGTTGTACATCGCGTCTAATGAGTTGCAGCTCGGACGCGGTGAAACGGTGGAAGATACGGCAAAAGTATTGAGCAGATTCGTCCACGGTATCATGTACCGTGCGTACGACTACAAGATAACGGATGAACTGGAGATGTATGCTACCGTTCCCGTGATAAGCGGATTGGACAATCTGGAGCATCCGTGTCAGGCGCTCGCCGATATGATGACCGTAAAGGAGAAGAAAGGCGGATTCCGCGGAAAGAAGTTCGTTTATCTCGGTGACGGGAACAATGTATGCAACTCTTTGATGTACGCCTGCGCGATAGCCGGTATGGATATGGTCGTTGCGTGCCCGGCAGTACGGATGCCTAACGCGGAGATAATGCTCAAAGCGTCGCGCATAGCGGACGCCAACGGATGCCGCATATCAGCATCCGTCGAGCCGATGGAAGCATGCAAGGATGCTGACGTTCTTTACACCGATACATGGATATCCATGGGTGACCAGACGCTTGCAAAGGAGGATGCGCTCAGAATATTCAAGAAGTATCAGGTAAATTCCGATCTTTTAGCGGTTGCCAAGGAAGATTGTATCGTGATGCATTGTCTTCCGGCGCACCGCGGCGAGGAGATCACCGCCGATGTGATAGACGGGCCGCAGAGCGTGGTGTTCGATCAGGCGGAAAATCGCCTGCATGCGCAGAAAGCGGTCCTTTACAAATTACTGGGCTGACGTATCGACCCTCCATATGCAGTTGTTCAGGATATCTGTGATGCGATGATATCCTCGATAATGCGGAGGAAATCATATTCTCTGCCCTTCGGTATGGTCGCGCCGGCGGCGATATTATGACCGCCGCCGTATCCGCCCACCCTTTCCGCAGCATCTTTGACAGCAACGGAAAGGTCCAATCCTTTTATTATCAGGCCTTTGTCCGCTCTCGCCGATACTTTCACGCCGTCATCGGAATCCGCGAATGCTATCATCGGGATATCATTCCTTATGTTATCCGCTCCCAATAACATGCTTACGACGATGCCGACG
>WQXR01000145.1 GCA_009784745.1 Methanomassiliicoccaceae archaeon
AAGGAACAGTTCTGATAAACAGATAACGATGCTCTTATCGTTGGATGAATGTCGCATCACGGAAAAAGGTAAAGAATTACTGTTAAAACATTTGATTGAATATCGGTGAGTAAATGATAATAGAACGCGTATGGGCAAGGGAAGTGCTGGATTCCAGGGGGAATCCGACGGTAGAAGCGGAAATTACGGTAAAAGGAAAAAAAATAACGGCAATAGCACCGTCAGGAGCATCCACCGGATCTTTTGAAGCGCATGAACTGAGGGACGGCGGAAAAAGATATTCCGGAAAAGGTGTGATGAATGCCGTTGAGATCATTCGCACAAAGATAGCGAAAGAAATTACGGGAATGGACGTTTCCGATCAGAAAGCAATTGATGAAGCGATGATCCTACTTGATGCTACTGATAATAAAACAAAACTCGGCGGTAACGCAATGACCGCAGTTTCTTTTGCTGCCGCTCACGCAGGTGCCTTTTCCGAAAACATACCGTTATACAAGCACATAGGCGATGACGGCGTTACGTTACCCGTTCCGATGTTCAACATCATAAACGGCGGGAAGCACGCAGGCGGCAAACTTGCGATACAGGAGTTCATGATAATCCCTTCCGGTTCGGGAACATTCTCGGAATGTTTGAGAACTGCGTCAGAAGTGTACATGTCATTGAAGGACCTTCTGAAAAAGAATTACGGTCCGGCGGCAATAAACATCGGAGACGAAGGAGGTTTTGCGCCGCCTCTTAACACATCCCGTGAAGCAATGGAAACAATTGTAAAAGCAATATCGAACGCCGGTTATGTTCCCGGTAAGGACGTATACATGGCATTGGATGCAGCATCAAGCGAATTCTTTACGAACGGAAGATACAGCATAGACAATATGCAGCTTACAGCGGAAGAACTGATAGATCATTACGTATCGTTCACGAAGGAATATCCGCTGATAAGTATCGAAGATCCGTTCTTCGAAGATGATTTCTCATCTACTGCATCGCTTACAGCCAAGATAGGCAATGAGATACAGGTGGTCGGCGATGATCTTTTTGTTACGAACACAAAAAGACTGATGCACGGAATAGAAATGAACGCAGCAAATGCGTTACTTCTTAAAGTTAACCAGATAGGAACGGTAACGGAAGCCGGCAACGCGGCAAAGATGAGTTTCGATAATAATTATCACGTTGTCGTTTCCCATCGTTCCGGTGAATCTGAGGACGTCACAATAGCAGATCTTTCCGTAGGTTGGGGTACCGGCCAAATAAAAACGGGAGCGCCTGCGAGAGGGGAAAGGACATCAAAATATAATCGCCTTTTAAGGATAGAGGAAGAACTCGGATCGAAAGCGATATTTTTAGGGAAGAAAGCATTCACGTTATGAAAAAAGGTGTTTTGATTTGGAAAGACTTTTCGCAGCAAGTGAAACGGAAATAAGGAATTCGTACACAACTGATGTTTACTTTGAAAGAACGAAGAAGATACTGCATTCGAAAGGAATGGACGATACGAAAGTATGGGCGGAATTTACGTTAGGATCGTTACCGAACAAATGGCCGTGGGCGGTACTTTGCGGAACGGAAGAAGTATTAAGATTGGCTGAAGGTTTGGATATCGACATATACGGAGTTCCGGAAGGGACCATCTTCAGATCCAGGTCACCAAAAGGAATAAGAGTTCCGCTGATGAACATCAACGGTGAATACACAAAATTCGGTGAAATGGAAACCGCAATATTAGGGATGCTTTGCCACCCTTCGGGTGTGGCAACAGCCGCCGCAAGAGTAAGATGCGCAGCCAAAGATAAAAAGATAATGGCATTCGGCAACAGAAGGATGCATCCTTCTATTTCCGAGGTATTAGACAGATCCGCATACATAGGAGGATGCGACGACGTCGCATCCAAGATAGGCGCCGATATAATAGGCCGCGAAGCGGTAGGTACGGTACCGCATTCGCTCATGCTTATAATGGGAAGCGACGAAGCGGCATTCCGTGCTTTTGATGAAACGATAGAAAAAAGTGTTCCCAGGATCATGTTAATTGATACGTTCTCGGATGAACGCGAAGCATCGATAAACGCATGCAACATCATCAAAGGACTAAAGGGCGTAAGATTGGATACACCAAGTTCGAGAAGAGGATCATTCAAAGAAATAATACAGGAAGTAAGATGGGAACTCGATTCAAAAGGTTTTAACGACGTCGAGATAATAGCATCAGGCGGATTGGATGAGAACAGTATACGAGAGCTGATCGGATCAGGTGTCTCGGGATTCGGTGTAGGAACATCAATAAGCAACGCACCGACACTTGATATTTCTATGGATCTCGTATGCAAGAACGGTTCGTCAATATCGAAGAAAGGAAAATTCGGCGGAAGGAAATATACGTACAGATGTCCGCGGTGTTTATCATTGGATGTTTCGTTATCTTTCGATGATAATATAAAATGTTCATGCGGCTCCGATATGGAGATGTACGAAATTCAATTGATGAAAGCAGGAAAGAGAATAACAAAACAAGAGCCGGCGGACATTCGGAGATACGTAATTTCGCAGCTTAAACAGTTAGGGGAACTTTAACCCCTGTTTTTATCACTTTTTCAAAAACCACCCAAGTATATTTTCGTCTTAACAGGGTAAACTACCAATTTTTTTGTAGATTA
>WQXR01000146.1 GCA_009784745.1 Methanomassiliicoccaceae archaeon
ACCATCATTTCTGAGAAGATTGGCATTTTCGTTTGTTTTATTTCCAGATGATCCTGTGTGTTTACCATCTTGTCTAACTTCCCAATAATCATTATACTTTTTTGTGTCTGGAAATTTTTCATGACAACCGCGCTGTGTGGCGCCCATTATTTCAAATTGTTCAGGACAATATTTGTCTATAAAGGAGATTGGAACGCCCATTACTCCATCGTAATCGGACGGAATTGCATCGCTGAATGGCACCTCAATCGCATCATAGTTGTCATATACATCATAATCTTTCTTAATACTGATTTCAATGTGTTTGCTAAATTTTAGGTTGTCAGCCATCGTCATCAAAGGAATGGGTTGATGGCGGCGACCGTGATCGAGATTCGTGAACCAGCGGACGCCTTTAACTCTGATATACTTCTTTCCGTTCTCGTCCGTTCCACAGTTTGATGCATAAAGTGGAAAGTCATCTGGAACGTTGAATTTTCTGTCTCCGCTCGTTATACTCGGGCCCAACCATGTTTTGTTTCCCATTATGTGTGGAAATACTTCTTTGTAAGTTATGGCATTCATGTTACCAATGATAAGGAACTGTTTGTTCGCTTCCAATATCCACGCTAAAAATTCACGGAACAGTGAAAACGGAGGATTGGTTATTATTATATCGGCCTCATCGCGGAGTTTCAGCACTTCTTTACTGCGGAAGTCGCCATCGCCTTTCAAGTAGTCCCAATTCAAGTCGTCAATATTGACCTCGCCATCACTGTTACTGTCCTCATTCAGTATGAAAATTTTGCCGTTTATCTTAGTTTTCTTTTTGTCGAATTTCGGGCTGTTCTCTTCGAATAATGTTGTTTGATAATGAGTTTTATATGCTTTGCTTTCTGGCGCATAACTGGTTGAAATGAGTTTCTTTAAACCGTATTCTTGAAAATGTAACGCGAAAAATTTTGTGAAATTACTCCACTCTGGGTCATCGCATGGTAATAATACGATCTTGCCTCTGAAAACATCGGGATCGTACTCCAAATATGCCTGAACTTCTTTCTCTATTACTTCCCATTGCGTATAGAATTCGTCAACCTTTGCAATTTTTGCCTCTGTTAGTTTTTTGCTTCCCATAATACAACTACCTGTTAATTAGCAAGTGAATTGTGTTTGCGCATATATTACTTTTCAAAATGCAACTAAATGCTTTATGAAAAGCAATTATCTAAATTCAACAAGTTGATTGAAAGCCTATGCAGAGGGGCAGACGGAAAAATGAGGTAATGCTGTTATGCGAACGTCATGTCACCGCGCTGCTGATCAGGATACTGGATTCATCGGGCCCTGTAAAATTGAATGATCTATCGAAGATTGTCACGTCATATAGGACGTTAAAAGCTCTGACAGATAGGATGGTCAAGGAAGGAGTGATAACCAAGGAATTGGAACACTTGAATTATGCGACCATGTTCTTAGAATTAACACCTAAAGGAAAGGACATCGCAATGAAATTGAAAGAGGCTGTGAACATTTTTCAGTGTTCATAATGCCCTGCCTTCGAGATCACGCTTTCTGCATCTCGTACATCTCTATTATTTCCAGAACGCTCGTGGAATCCTCTGCCCCTTTGTCATTCCTTATTCGTCCCGTGTATCGGGGGAATCTCAATCCGACGCCGGAATCGTCCTTGAATACGCCTGCGGCGGCTGTGTGTATCGGACTCAGACTCAACTCGGCCGCCGTTACCTCAAGAACAACGGACGGACGGAACCATACGTCCGGTATCATCTTTGAATCAACATTAGACGGTCTCTTCTCCGTTTTATCCCTGTCCAGCAGCTCAGGCATAGAATCCAGGAACGCATCATCGAATCCCGTTCCCAGTTTGCATATCGTAACATACGATTGCGTTTCCTGATCGTATGCAGCCATCAGCAGCGCCCCGTATCTCCCCTTCCTTTTTCCCATGCCGTAGAACGCTCCCACCACAGCAAGATCGTACGTGTCGATGGTTTCCGAATGGTAATCCTTCTTGTACTTTATCCAAAGGAATCCTCTGGAACCTGCTCTGTATATCGACGCATCGGAAACGGATTTTGACATTATGCCTTCGCACCCTGCCGTTAACGCTTCGCCGAAGAACTCTTCCGCCTCTTCCGTTGACGTAACAATTCTCATCTTCGACATCGCTATGTTCTCATGCTCACCGAAAGCGGATGCAAGCAGTTCCCTTCTCTCCGTGTACGGCAAAAGTGTCGTGTCGCTGCCGTTCATCTGCAAAATATCAAACAAGAATATCTTTACCGGATATTCTTTGATCGCATCCTCCATTCCGTGTTTCCGGCGGCGGTGCGTCACCTGCTGGAACGGTAACATCCTTTCACTTTTGGGATCAACGGAAACGCATTCTCCCTCCACTATTGCTTCGCGTCCTTTCAATGAATCTTTCAGAGATGACGCAATATCAGAAAAATTGTCTGTAAGGTCTTCCAATCTTCTCGAATACAGTTTCACACCTTCCGCGGATATGTGCGCTTGTACTCGAATACCATCATACTTGTATTCCATTGCGCATTTGTTCTCCATCCTCTCCATCACTGCCGTCAATGAAGGCAAACGTTCGGCAAGCATCACCTTTATCGGATTTCCGGCCTTCACTTTCATGCTGCGTACCGCT
>WQXR01000147.1 GCA_009784745.1 Methanomassiliicoccaceae archaeon
AACTCCGTCTCCGGTATGAGAAGCGGGAAACAAACCTCATCGTGACCGGTCTCATCCAATTCCTTACGGATGTACGTGTCGACGTTCCTCATTATCTTCCAGCCGTACGGCGTCCATACGTTCATCCCTTTGATCGGGTATCTCTTATCGGAAAGGTTCGCCTTCTCAACTATATCGTTGTACCACTCGCTGAAATCCGTATCCTTCTCCATATCAATTCTTCCTGAACAATCTTCCCTTCTTGCCTTTCCTGAGCTCATCGGCCACGGTCTTGGCGACGGATATGTTGGATACTTTGCTCTCCAGAGTGTTACAGCTGAGAAGCCCGTCTATCTGGCTTCCTGTTAGCCTTTGTATGGAATCGCCGGTGAACACACCGTGCGTGCATGCAACATAAACGCTGTGGGCGCCGGCCTCCTTAAGCTGTTGGGTGGCCGCCAATATTGTTCCTCCCGTTGCTATTATGTCATCGACGATCAGTATGTTCTTGTCGGTGCAGTCGACCTTCGCCGGCGCTATCCTCACCTCTGTTCCGGATAACCTTACCTTTTCCAGATGATCGTAAGGGAGCCCCATCTTCACCCCGACCTCCTTTGCCCTTGCGGCCGCGCCTGCGTCCGGTGCAAGCACGATGTCGATGCCTCTGTCCATGAAATATTCCGCGATCGCGCCGGACGCTTTGAGGTCCTTTGCCTTGCATTTGAAATTCTTCAGAACGTCCTCTTTGTGTATGTCTATCGTTATCACACGGTCACAGGCGATGCCCAGATGCCTCGCCATCACCTTTGCGCTCTCCGGTTCTCCGGGCTTGAATATCTTGTCCTGCCTGGCGTATCCGAAATACGGGATGACAAGAGTGATCGACTTCGCCCCCATCCTCTTAGCCGCATCCTGGATCAGAAGCATCTCGATTATGTTCGGATCCGGGTACGTGTTCTGAACGATCACCACATCATCGTGCAGCGATTCGCCTTCGATCCTTGTGTAACATTCACCATCCGGAAATCTTGTGGATGATGCGAGTATGCATTTGCATTCCAAAAGCATGGCAAGTTCCTTTGCGAGGTCGCGAGAGGATGAACCGCCTATAACTATCATGCTCCGTTTATCGCGTAATGTATTATTATACCTGCTGGCTGTGATTCTTATTCGAAGGGTTGTTGCTACGGCTATCGTGTGCCACCATGCACAACAGACCGTACTCGGTTGGCTGGGAGATCGATAATGTGTTTTTCTCCCTCATTGTGCATAGATGCATGGAAAAATTATTGATATTGTGAACATATCTGTGTCATAACGCTTATGCAAACGCAGGAAACCACAATGGAAATGCCTAACTCGGAAACGAAGGCGGCGATCGAGGAAGTAGTGGCAATGAAAAAGGATCCGTCTTCGTATATTGGATATACTGATGTCGATGAGATGATTAGGGATTTACTTTCCTAATGTATGCGGTACTCCAATAACCCGTTCGGCACGGTGCTGATGGGAAAGCAGGTGTGTGAACTCTAATATTAGGGAAAGACTAAACAGTTCGCGCGTCCCGTGCGTGGAAGCACATTGTGAAGGAACTCGACCACAGGGCGTAGGTGCTCAATCGATTCAAGAAACTGAATGGTCAATGATTGTATGATACAGTATATGTCGAAGACTCGTCTCCTAATATGTCTCTAATTTGTTCTCTGCTTAACCAAATATCAACACTATTCACCGTTGAATCATTAGAGTACTTTACATTATCCCTTTGTACGGTTCCAGTGTAAGTTCGGGTACCTACAATATGAAATGCTCTGTGTTTTGTCTTTTCATATTTCAACTCAATTTTTCCTATCTTTTTCGGGTTACCCTTGCACTTTTCAAATTTTTTTTGTATGTACCCATCTACCTTTATTAAGTGTGATTTCAAGGCCCCCGTTCCATATGTTTCCAAATAGATCGTCAGCAGTTTAGATTCATCCATACTCCTTTTGCCAGATATATCGACTTCAAATTTTCTCTGAGGGATTTTAAATCTAATCAAAAGATTCACAATGAATGATATCAGTAAAACTAATCCTGTTCCAATGGCTACTACAATGGCCGCTATTCCTGCGGACCCCCCCCCCCTTCTTGACCCCAAGTTAACTCCTCCTTCGCTTTCGGTGCCAATTAGATGCAATTATGGACCGAACTAAAATAAGGTAGTGTCAAATGAGTATATTATTTTGATGCTACTGGGGCTAATGGGAAATCATCATGATTCGTCTTTTTCATAAGTTGATTCTTCCAAAATTTCAAGGTTTTACTTTTAGCAGAGACATCTCAAAGAACCCGATAGCGCCGTTTCATACGATATTTCTATTCTCGAAACTTAGTGAAAACGATTATTTCCCATCAGCCCGTCACGGACAACATTTTTATCATCTTCGCACATACACTCTATGGGATGCGCTATGGGACTGTTGGACCGTATCATGGGAAAGAGCGCCGATGACAGAGGCAGACAGGATAATGTTAATGCCGAACCTGCCAAAGAGCCGCAGAGGATTCCGGAGGCTCCGGTAAGTCCGAGGGATGTCTCTGCGCCAAGACCCAGGATCCCGACCGGTAACGCCGCTCCCAGACCGCCGCGCGAAGCGGCGGAACCCGCAGCGGCCAAGGTAAGG
>WQXR01000148.1 GCA_009784745.1 Methanomassiliicoccaceae archaeon
CCTCCCCGTTCGCTTCCCCCTACTATCCAGTAGGTAAATTCCGAAATCTTAAAATTTTGAGACCTCTCCGTCGCTGACATCCGTTTTTGTCCATTTTTATAAAATCATACTTCCAAAAGTGTTATTTTTTATAAAAATATACTTCTAAAAGTGTTGTTTTTTAAAAATAAATAGGCTAAATTATGTATAGTCATTATACATAAGCCCTTCCGAGATTGATTGAACGTCTCGGAGGCGGCCCCGTGTTGAAAAGAAAGTTCATGAACACCCTCATAGAGTGGAAAGCGAAAAAGAAAACGGAATGTCTTTTGGTCAAAGGTGCGAGACAGGTCGGGAAGACATTCATAATCAGGGAATTCGCAAAACAGAATTATGAGCACGTCGTTGAGATCAATTTTCAAACGGACCCCAAATACAAGGATGTTTTCGAAGGCAGTCTGAAAATGAACAATATCATTCAAGGAATAACCCTTCTCGATGATTCAAAGAAATTCGTTCCCGGTAAGACCTTACTGTTCCTGGACGAGATACAGGAATGCGGTAATGCGAGGACGGCATTGAAACCCATAGCAGAGGACGGCAGATTCGATTGTATAGCATCAGGTTCCATGCTCGGGATAGCGTACAAGACCACAAGATCGATCCCAGTCGGTTATGAGAGGCAGATAGAGATGTTCTCCTTGGACTTCGAGGAATTCATGTGGGCATTAGGGTTCGATGACACCGCGGTCGGATATTTGAGAGAATCATTTGAAAAGAAAGAGAAGCTCTCCGACTCCATCAACGATGTGATGATGGAAAGATTAAGGAAATACATGGTCGTCGGAGGTATGCCGGCAGTTGTGAACAAATTCATTGAAACAAATAATTTCGGAGAGGTTCACGAAGAACAGGAGAAGATAATCTCCAGTTATCTTAATGATATATCGATATATCTCTCCCTTCCTGAGAAAACAAAGGCAAAGGATTGCTACCTGTCGATTCCTGCACAATTGGAAAAGGAAAATAAGAAATTTCAATATTCTGTGGTAGAGAAAGGAGCAAGGGCAAGCAAATTCGAGAACAGTCTGGAATGGCTGAGGGACGCTGGCCTGATAGCATTCTGCAGCAATGTGACGAATCCCGTCTTCCCGTTGCCCGCATATGTTAAATCGGATTACTTCAAGGTCTACATGACCGACATAGGGATACTGAATTCTATGTACGGTTTTGAAATGAAGGCCAAGGTTCTGAAGAACACACTGAAAGGTCCTGCGAAAGGCGGCATATATGAGAATCTGATAGCCGACATACTGATTAAAAAGAGGATCCCTCTAAGATATTACAAACCGAGCGAAGGCAAACAGGAGATAGAGTTCCTGCTGACGATGGAAGAAGGCATAATTCCCGTAGAAGTGAAATCCAGTAACGGGAAGACGATATCGCTGGATGAATTCATCAAGAGGTTCGGTCCCCCGTACGCATTGAAGCTCATATCGGGGAATATCGGTACGGATGGTAAGAAGATAACATTGCCGCTGTACATGGCCATCTTCCTGTGATCTTCAGAGTCGTGATATGTGATGTTAATGAAATCTTATGACAAAAAAGAGGCCGTTTTAAGATTCTGAATATCACACGTCTGGACGGGTCTCAGGAAAAACGCCTCCCCGTTCGCCAATCTTGTATTATTCACGCCAATTCTCAGTTCTCAGGCCGGGAACGTGACTGAACTCTTTCACATTGTTCGTTACCAGCACACCGCCGTTCGAAAGCACCGTCGCTGCGATTATCATGTCTTTCGGACCTATCAATTCCCCTTTGGACATCATTTCATACCTTATCCTGGCGTATTCTTCGGAAGCGTCTGAATCGAACGGCACAACCTCATACGTTGAAAAAAGAACTTTAAGGTCATCTGCTTTTTTAGAGCGGGGATTGTTCTGCACCCCGTGAAGAAGTTCTCCCTTCACAAGGGAAGGGATCTTTATGTCTGCAACAGGCGTATGATGTATCCTATCGGTCAAGCCTTGATCTTCGGTATTGAACATATCGATCACCACATTAGTGTCAAGGAAATATTTCATAAGCTCTTCCTCTCGATATCCATAGACCACGGGAGTTCCTCGGGTTCTTCCATCGGATCGTCCTTCCATGAGCCGAGAAGTTTCAGAAGCTCCTCAGGAGGGCTGTTCTCATTGTTCCTTCTGAGTACCTCGTTAACGTAACTCGAAACGGAGGAACCCCTCTCCTTAGCTCTTATTTTGGTCATTTCTTGAACATCATCGTCCAGATACAGGCATATTTGCGGCATATTATCAACATTACACATTATATTATATCATATATTATAATATTTCGAACCCCCCGTTCACTTATTTTCACAGCAAGCATATCTTCTGTCATATCAAAATGAGACCGCTTTCGCGGTCATTAAAAGGTATTATGATCGTTCAGCGTTTGATCTTCTTCACGAAATCCTTGAGCAGATCATCCAGGTTCGGACGGCCTATCTCGTAAAGGTCGTACCCGACCTTCACGCAAGGCTTGTTGATCTTGATGATCCTCTGCAG
>WQXR01000149.1 GCA_009784745.1 Methanomassiliicoccaceae archaeon
AAACCGTGAATTTTGTTATCGTTATTCAGTTCGTTCACTTTTTTCAGAAGTTCTTTTTCCGATACGTCGGAAGGAAGAACTATTGTGACGGAATTCATTCCGAGTTCTTCGCATTTCTTGCCTTTCATTCTCACGTATACCTGAGATGCAGGATCCTCGCCTACCAATATTACTGCGAGACCGGGGACAATTCCTTTCTCTTTGAGCAGAGATATCCTTTCTTTCAGTTCACCGTATATTGACGATGATACCTCATTACCGCTTATCAACCTTGGCTGCACGCGGTCACATGGTCATCACTGTATTAATATTCTCACGCGCGTATGCGGCCGTTCCGTACCGATATTGTGACGTGTGTGCTCATTTACGCTCAGCGATCTGTTCCATCGTAACGGCTTCGAATCCTTTGTCCAACAACGATGTTATTATTTTTCTTACGTTATCGATGTTCTTTTTCATCTTGGCGTTCGGAAGTATGCCGCCGGATATAGTTTCCGCAATGTGCCAGCTGTGTGTCGCTATTACAAATACACCATCACCCGTACGATCGGCCATTTCAATAAAATCATTGAATGTTCTCGTGCCCTCGTGCATCGGCCACAGATATCCCGTTATCCTTTTTCCGTTAATATCTGTGGATTCAGGCACAGGTATCTCCTTTATTCCGATGCCTGTTCCGTAAGGTTGTGTTCCTATCTTCGCATACAACGATGAATCATATGATGCGCCGAATTTTGATAATAAGTTCATTATCCTTTCATCCGTTCTCATGTACGGCGCTCTGAATCCTTTTGGCGTTCTTCCGACCTTGTCGCGGATGATGTTCACTGATGACAGAAAAATTTCTTCTAATTGTTCATCTGATAATTTTATTCCGGATTCTTCGCCTGTCATGTCCTCATGATCGAGACCGTGCATCGCAACCTCGTTCTTTCCGAAATTTGTGTCTATATCATCTAATGTTCTGGCCTCTGCGAAGAATGTTGCTTTTATTCCCGTTTCGTTAAGCATTTTCATTATTGCGTTGGCACCTTTTTCCGAGGATGCGAACCTTATCTCTTCTTTTCCGTTCGGACGGGATATTGCTTGCGATCTTCCGGGAACGCATTCGTTCACATCACGATCCACGTCAACAGAGAAACAGAATCTTTTTGTCATAGGCTTTTCAACGCCGACGCATTTGGCACTTTTTTGATGAGCATTCCTTCGATGTCCATCGGTTCAAGTTTTATTGCCACATCCCTTGCACGATCCGCTTTTGCTTGGTTGTCCGCAAATATTTGGAAAAGAATGTCCCCTTTTTCCGCTCTTTGTCCCTTCTTTCTGAACAGCAATATACCTGCTCCCTTGTCAGAGGGTGCGCCTGCTGCTCTTGCTATCGCAACGAGATCTTTATTGTTGATAGAGTGAACGTATCCCGCTCTCACCGCTTTCACATCATGGACGAACTTTCCTAAATTTATGTGATCTGATGTTATATTCTCACTACCGCCTTGTGCCTTTACTATCTCTCTGAATTTTGAAAATGCTTTTCCGGATGACAGTATCTCTCTTGCCTTTGACGGACCGTCGGGTATGCCGCCCATTTCAAGTATCATACCTGCAAGGTCGCACGCTTTTTCAATTACGCTTGCGGGATGATCGCTGCCTTCCAGTATCTTTATGCATTCCTTTGCTTCCAATGCCGGACCTATCGCATTACCGACCGGCTGGTCGCCGTACGTTATTGCACATTCCGTCCTCATTCCCAGTCTTGTTCCCAATTCCATCAGGTCGCCTGCGTATTCTCTCGCTTCTTCTAATGTTCTTACTTTCGTTCCGGCGCCCATCGGTATATCGACGAGTAAATGAGTTGCGCTTATCGCAAGTTTCTTGCTTAATATGGATGCTAACATCTGCGCTCTCGGATTTATTCCTAAAGGATATTCTATTTCGATGACCATATCATCAACAGGTGCGATATTCATGGAACCGCCCCATGCCATCACACCGCCGACCCTTTCTGATATCTCTTTCAGCTGTGCGGCCTCCAGTTCCACGTTGCAGAATACTTCCACTATATCCGATGTTCCGCATGCACTGCTTATCGCCCTTGACGATGTCTTCGGTATCATTAGCCCTGCCGCGGCAACGATAGAAACAACTATAGGCGTTATTTTATTTCCGGGAACTCCTCCCAGACTGTGGAAATCAAAGACAGGTGTTCTTTCAAATGTTATTTTTTCACCGGTATTGACCATCGATTGAGTGAAATTTGCGATCTCTTCGTTATCCATTCCGTTTATGTATAACGCCGTAAGCCAAGCAGATATCTCGATCTTTGACAATTTTCCTTCCAATATGTCGAAGACTATCTCATTTATCTCATCTTTTGTCAATTTTTCGGAATCCATCTTCTTCCTTATGCTTCTTACAGATTCCGGTTTCGGTGAATAAACGACCTCAATTTCTTTTCCTTCTTTTGCTCCGATCTTCTGGAGTATCGGCCTCGGAATTAGTATCTCCCCGCTCTTGAGCATTGTATCTGAGATACTTACAACACTTGC